>CAILTZ010000450.1 GCA_903837255.1 uncultured Pirellula sp.
CTCAGGAAAAAATTTCTCAAGAGTCAGATCGCTTATGTAGGATTCGGACTCGAAGTTTAGAAACGCTCCTTCGCGTGTCGCTTCTCCAGATAGCTGCGTGTGGTCTTCGATCCCTGTGTCGGCATCGATCGATTCGGCCTGCCGTTTGAGCTCCTGGGTTACGATCGTTGAGGTCCATTTTGTAAAGTCTAACGGAGTCCTGGGACAGTCCCCGAGTTTTTTCAAGTCACCGCAACCCGGCATTTCCGATAAAACCTCGCGGTTGTGCGATATCGCGAAAGCGACGTTTTTTGCAGGGTTTCTGAGTACGGGACGGGGTTGGGGGCATCGGTGTGGTGCGCCCAAATGACTAGCCCATGTACCAGAAAAAAATCAGACGGATCAGACAGATCGGACGGATCGGACGGATCGGACAGATCGGACGGATCGGACGGATCGGACAGATCGGACAGATCGGACGGCTATCTGCTCGGTGCAGCGAATAATCGCTAAGTGCAATTCATGGCTAGGGTCCCAAGAATCTGTCTGCGCCGAACAGGCCGCTGAATTCCCTGCCCCTACCTCGATCCCGTAGATCCAGACAGCATCAGGCAATACCGAGAGCTCTTGGCCCATCCGCAATACATCCAGGAGCCCTATGCCATGCGAGGATACTTGACCCGCTAAACTCGCCGACTCTGGCAACTCGGGCCAACGCCAGCAATGGATCTTGCCAACGCATTCGCCAAGGCACGCGTCGACGATGATCCAAGGCCTTCGGGGTGCTGATGCACTTGCGGATGCATGTGTCAGCAGATCAAGCGGCACTTGCAATCGATGGATGCCATGCAGTTCGACCGCCTCTTGCTGCAATTGATCAATCACCCGCCAGCCGACCTGGTCGACTCCATGCGCCGATCCGATTCCAAAGACTTCGTATTGGATCGATTTCAAATGCGGATTCATTCCCGATCGATCTTGACCTTGAGGAAGTGCGTCGAGCAGCTGATGCACGGGTCGTAGGTTCGCACGAGGCGCTCGCAAGCCAGAGCGATCGAGGCGTCCGGTTGGCTGTGGATGTCTGTCAGCAGGACTCGCAAATCCGCTTCGATGCGGGCTTGGTTCTGCGAGGTCGGTGGCACGATCTTGGCAAACTCGACATGGCCGTTTGCATCGATGCTGTAGCGATGGAAGATCAGCCCGCGGGGTGCTTCGGTAACGCTTACTCCCGTCCCAGCTCTCGCGTTGTAGGGCGTTTGGGGTGCGCGGCCGTAGAGGTCTTTGTAGGAGAGGTTTCTGAGGATGCTCAAAGCTTCTTCGAAGGCAAAGACGACTTCGATGGCGCGGGCGAGGATACTCTGGTGAGGATTGCACGCTCGGGGATCGAACGCAAGTTGGTCGGCAAGCTCTTTGGCTTGCGGTGTGAGTCGCTCTTGGTTGTAGAACATTCGTGCTAGAGGGCCGACGAAGTACTCGGTGTTGTCCGGTATGCGCCTCGATTGCAGCGCGGTGGAATGGGGGACTTGGACCTCCTGGAAATGCGTTTCGTAGTCATTTGCACCGATGGAATGATCGGGTTGGATAGCGATGTCGCCCGATTCGATCGGATAGTGCTCAGGGTGAATCAAGGAAACGTAGTTGTAGGGGGCTGTGAACTGGGGGAATGGGAGATTTGCAAGCCATCGGGCCGCATCGATCGCGTCGCGGAGTCCTTGCTCGAGGTAGGGTATGAGTTCGAGCAGTTGGTGTTCTTTGGGGAGTCGATAGAATCCGCCGATGGCGATGTTGATCGGATGGATGGCTCGACCGCCGAGGACTTCGAGGATTCGGTTGCCGGTTTGTTTGAGTTTGAGTCCCCGTTTGACTTCGTCGGGGAATTTTTTGGCAAGTTCGATCGCGCTGTGGCAATCGAAGAAATCCGGGGCATGGAGCAGGTGGATGTGCAGCACGTGGCTTTCGATCCATTCGGCGCAGTAGACGATCCGGCGCAGCAGAGCGATTTGGTCAGGGACTTGGACATCGAGGATCGACTCGATGGCTTGGACGGCGGTCATCTGGTAAGCGATCGGGCAGATACCGCAGATGCGTGAGGTGATATCGGCGACATCCTCGATGGGGCGACCTCGGAGGAGGGCTTCGAAGAACCTTGGCGGTTCGTAGATATTCAGCTGGATCTCATGGATGTTGGACCCTCGGAATCGAATATTGAGAGCACCTTCGCCCTCGACACGCGTCAGGATCGGGACGCGGATGGAGCGTTGGTTGTCGGAGGGTGGCGGAGTGGATGGGGAGTCGCTCATCGGTTGTCTGCTAGGATCGGGTGTGGGGTTGGAGTTGCCATAGCCGCTGGCTTTCGTTGGCGAATTCCGGGGAGGCAGCATGGAACGACTGCAAGAGCATCGCGGCTTGGGCGTTGCTCAGTTTGTTTTGCAAGAGGCCTTGGGAGAGGGCTTGCATGTTGGTTTGAGCCGAGGGACCGAAGCAGCC
>CAILTZ010000451.1 GCA_903837255.1 uncultured Pirellula sp.
CAATGCAGATGCGCCAGTAGGACGTCGAAGGTAGCTGGAAGTTACGCCTCCACCGGACGAGTCCGGTGGTAGGCTCCGAGCGCACCTGTGATGACGTGGAGCTATTTAGTGGTATAGCGTTAAATTAGTCTTAGCGGAGGTGCGCAAGCACTCCGGTGAGTTGTGTGATGCCTGGGATTTCCCAATATTTCGCCACCGGACGGCTGGCGGCGTTCTGCTAACTCAACGCCACCGGAGTGAAGCCGAATGGTGGTCCCCAAGAACATCGAATAAATACCGGAGAATCCAAGAAACGGCTTGGTATTTGCAACCAAGCCTATTGGCTGTTATTCTATCCCCCATTCGACGAACGCTCGTCTCGTGTCCTCTGTGCATTTCTACTTGCAATTGGTGCGCCCATGAACCTTGGAATATCTCTGTTTGCTCCTGCCTGGATCGCTCTGCTGGTTGTTGATTGTCTCTGCATTCAGCCCACGTTAGCACAGCTCAATCCTTCTCTCGAAAAACCAACGCCGATCGCGTCTACGAAGTTAGGCGATCAGACCCTCGAACTGCATCTGATTGACGATCAAGCTATCCGGGCTTTTCACGGCGAGAGTCTAAAAACGTTCCCTATGCCCGAGCTGATGATGAAGGTCAACAAGGAACTGGACATCACCCCTTGGAAGGAGACGTCGCTTGGGCTCGACTCGAAAAAAGTCATACTCGGTTTGATGCTGGTCAATAGCGACGGAACGATGGCTGAATCATCCTTGAAAACCTTTACGGCATATCGCTGTCTTGACAACAACGGAGCCGAGGCCCGTCACTGGCACTTTGGTGATGACTCTCCTATCCAAGAGTATACAGATGAAGAGATAGTCAAAGACTTTCCTCTCGCTCCACTGGTGGTTGAACTCCCAAAGAGAGCGACCAGTATCAAAAGTCTGGAATTCTTTGTTCTGCATTCACCGGGAGTCGTCGGAATGATGGAGTTCGATCGAGCATCCTTCAACAAGAATTCTGCTCGGTGGGATGATGGAATCTTGGTCATTCCTGTGAACAACGAAGCCGTCAAACCAGGGCTCGGTTTTCAAATCGGTGTATTTTCCGACCCAATGTTCCGATCTCGAAAGAAAACCGATCCTCCAGCATCCTTGCTTGGGCAGATTGCAGACAACCTTTCCGTTCCAGGCATGCGATACCAAGTCGTGTTATCGGACGGCTCGGTTCGCTCTTCGAATTTCGTCGGAAGTGCTTCCTTTACTCCCAAGACCCAATCGGAGTTGATGACAACCATGCGCAAGCATGTGACGGACGCCAGAAAAGCGGGAAGACTCAAAGAAAACGAAATGAAGTTTCTTACCGACGGTAAAAACAAAACGTTCGACGCCGTCGCAATCGGTTTCAGCGATCTTAAAGACTTTGAAACCTTTCAAGTTTACTATTCGATTCCCAGGTCTGGGGGAATGATCAGCAAGGTCGTCTTAGAAAACATCCCCGTCGAGGCACAGGGAGACAAGGAAGCCATTTCCAAGTTTGTGCAACAGTCTCGGGTTGAAGCTCGCGATCGCCGCTCAGCGGGAACCCCACCCCTTGCAACAGCAACCTTTAGGACATGGCGCGACAAGTCCGGAAAATTTAATGTCGATGCCAAATGGATCGATTCGACCGCCGATGCCATTGTGCTCGAAAAATCCGATGGAAAACAAATCACGGTCCCCAAGAACAAACTCAGCGACGAAGACTTGCGATTCCTGGAAAAACGCTAGCTCACGCTCAGAGCGGCCAGCGGCTCTCGTCCGACTCTCAATCGTGTCCCGTGGCGTATTTGGGCTTGGGTAACGCGGGCACCTTCTTGACCTCGTCAAGCAAAACCTCAACGCCCTTTTCAAGCTGCTTGTCGATCCCTGCAGGCATCTCACCGGGCACAGGCCAAACGATGAAGTCGGGCTCGGCCCCGTTGAGCTCCATGTCCTTGCCGTCGCGGATCGAGAACCAACCACGGAACGGTGCCCGCAACACACCGATGTCGTTGACGCGAGCCACTCCGGTGCTAACGACTCCACCAGCGGTTTGAACTCCAACGAGCTTGCCTCGCCCCACGGCCTTGATGGCATGGCTAAAGATCTCGGCGTTGCTGTAGCTGTTCTGATTGCATAGCACAACAATGGGCTTGGACCACGTCGCATAGATCATCCGATCGTGCGGATAGCCGGTAGAGCCTCCACGAGGCACGGTGATCGCATGCTTGGGTTGGGTAAGCGAGGTCAGCAGATGGTCGGTGGTCGATCCGCCACCGTTGTCGCGAACATCGATCACCAATCCCTCTTTACCATAACCGACATTGTATAGCTGCTGTTCAAATTCGAGGAAACTCGACTCGTCCATGGCTTGGATATGCAAATACCCGAGTTTTCCATCGGAGAGTTTCTCGACCATCTGCCGATTGTGTTCTAGCCATTGTTCGTAAAGCAGCGGCCTGAGCCGACCATAAGAAATCGGGCGTACGCTGATCGGGACCTCTTCAGTGGCGTCCTCTTTTGCACGCTGCACGACCAATTGGATATCCCGATCGAGCGGTCCATTGAGAACTTGGGTTAGGTCCATCGAGGGATCGACGCGGTGGCCATCGATACTCAAGATGATATCCCCGGCCTTCAGACGACTTTTGGCTTTGTCGCTTGGGCTCTCGGGCAGCACATCCCGCACCTTCAGGCCTGGCCCGAGGTAACTTGGATCGAACCTTGCCCCCAAGTGCGCGGTCGGATGCTCACGCTTGCGAGGAGTTTCTGGTTCGGGGGTATCTGAAGTCGAAGGGGTGAAACCCAGGTGCGAACCGTTGAGTTCACCGAGCATCAATTCGATGATTTCGCTCAGACCGCGTTCATCGAAAGATTTCGAGGCCGCATCGACATACTTCCGGCGAACATCCTCCCAGTTCTTGTTCCCCATGGCTGGGTCGTACCAAATTTCATTCATCGCCAACCAAGCCGCATTGAAGCCTTCACGGAAGCGCCCCGATCGCGAGCGATCATGCAGGACGCTAAAGCTGAAGCCTGTCTCTTTTTCTCCGTTTTCCAGCTTCGTAGGAACGCCTTTGGAGAGTCCGAGAATACTCCCCGAGGACTTGGTCCATCGAGCATCGCCAAGCACAGTGGAACTCATCAGTTTCGCCGTGAGCTTGTCCGGGAATTCGACGCTGTACCAACCAGCTTTGCCATCGACGGTGGCCGAGAAGGCAAGCTTCTTGCCATCTGGCGAGAAGATCAAGTTTGTTTCGCGAGTGTCTTGCAAGTTGATCCGACGCAGCCGTTGGTGGATCTTGTCAAAGTCGATACGGACGAGTTTGGGTTCGGTGTCGCTGGCCTTTTCGGTCTTGGGCTTGTCCTCCGCAGGCTTGGCTTCAGCGGGTTTATTCTCCGCCCCTTTGTTATCAGGAGCTTTCTCTTTGTTCTCCGAAGCCCCTGCATCTAGCTTCGGTTCGGTAGCGGCCTGCTTGGGTCGCTTCTTCTTCATCGTTTCGATCGCTTTCTCGATCGTCCGATCGCGAGAGGATTCATCGTCGAACTCCTCTTGAAGGTAAACGTAGTAGATATCGCTTTCCTCTTTGGACCTACGTCCAGTGAAGGCCAAGATTCGTCCGTCGGGTGAGAAGATCGGAGATTGATCGTTGTCCGGGTGGCGAGAGACGTTTACCGGACCGGTATGCTTGTCCAATGGCATGATCCAAATCTCGCTGTTGAAGTCGTCATCTTGGGCGGCGTAAGCAACCCAGCGGCTATCTGGAGAAATCGAGTAGCCGACTTCGCTGAAGCTATCGACCAGCGTGGATATCTCTTTGGTTTCTAGGTTCATAGCAACCAGATTGCCGCGACCTTGTTGGAACAGCAGATGTTTTCCGTTTGGGGTAAATCGCAGATTGGATTTCGAACCTGTCGATTCGCTCATGCGCGTTTCAACAAACTCATTTTGTTGCCACCAATATCTGGTTGGATCTTTGGGTTCGAGTTTCCACAAGTCGACCTGTCCGTTCTCCCGACGGGTGAACCAAAGCGATTTTCCATCGCTGGAGAAAATCGGGGATTCTTCGTATCCATCGGAGCGGGTTGCCTGGACCGGCTCTTTGAGCTCGGTGTCCATGACCCAAAGATCACCGTTGAGGGTGAACGCGATTTCAAGTCCATCGTCGGTAAATGCGACTTGATCGGCCCGATTGACCGTCGCGCGTTGAAGATCGTCAGGCAGATCGGTATCTGCTGCTACTTTTAGATCGAGTTTTGTAGGCTGCTGATCTTTGCCCGGTCGAAGCACATACGTGTCAAAAAGATGGCGAAAGACGATGGTCGAACCATTGCGCGAAATCGCAGGTTTGGCGATCGAATCGTCTTGGAATCCCCAGACCTTTTTTTGTCGAGCCGGTTGGTCGTCTGTTGCGAAACGATAGCGCCACAGATCAAGTCCATGCTCGGTTCCCTTGGCAAAGTAGAATGCTTTGCCACCTGGTATCCAAAGAGGCCAAAGGCATTCGACCTTCTCGTGAAGCAACTCACTCGTTGCACCACTGGTCAGATCGAGCATCCAAATTTGGGAGGCCCGCTCACCGCGGTAACCTTTTCGCCACCAACGCTCTCCTTCGCGGACAAAGAGGATCTTCTTTCCGTCATTCGACAACGTCGGATTGGATGCCGCATCATCGAGGAGGACCTTCTCAGCCGCGCGCTTGGTGATATCGATCTGGATCATTCGGCTTGAACCTCGCCAAAAGTGATCGCGGTTGGCGACGGCCAAAACGCTGTTTCCGTCCGGAAACCAATCGGCAAGCGAGTAGCCTTCGGAGTGATACGTCTTCTGCTCTGGAATGCCACCCTCGGCTGGCATCACGTAGATTTGGTTCGAGCCGCTTCGATTGCTTACAAACGCAAGACGCTTTCCGTCGGGAGAGAACCTAGGTTCCGAATCAACAGCAGGGTGATTCGTCAAACGCTTGACCACAGAGCCTTGGGCCGTCGATGTCGACCATAGCTCGTTGGCCCAGCGAAAGACCAACGTTTCGCCATCGGGGGACACCGCAAAATCGCTTGCCATCCGAATTGCAATAGGCTCCTGAGCCCTCGCGTGAGCCACCGCTCCAATCCACGATAGTAAAGCGATCAACAAAGGAGCGAGCCAACGTAGTGAAATCTGCATAGTGTTTTGTGACTAAGCGAAGGGCTAAAAGCAAGTAGGTAGGAACGCTGCTAGATGTCGGTTGAATCGGTCGGGTTGCTCGACGTTCGGAACATGTCCGCAAGCATCTAGGAACACGAGTTTTGACCCTCGGATGCGCGATTGAAATTGTTCGCCTACCGAGGGAGGTGTTATCTGGTCATTTTCGCCCCAGACTATCAAGGTCGGGGTATCAATTCGAGCTAGGTCCTGCTCGACGTTTCGATCTCGAGTCGCACGCGAGATTCTCAGGATGAAACGAGTGTAATTGCGATCCCTCATGGTTTCGAACCAATCCTCGACCAGTTCGTCAGTCACCAAGGATTGATCGTAAAAGATTCCGCTGATCACCGAGCGAACGAACTCGCGTGTCGCTTTGGGTTTCGCTCCATCGGTCAGGCTCCTTTCTTGGAGCCCCGCCGATCCGGCCAGAACCAACCCGCAGACCCGATTAGGGTAACTCAATGCATAATCGACAGCCAAAAGGCCCCCCAAGGAGTTCCCTACCAGAACCATGGGCGCGTCGATTTTGGCGATCCCCAGAGCTCGATCGATGGTTGCTGTAAGCTCTCCGATCGATCGCACACCTTCGGAACGACGATCCTCCTTGCGATCCAAAGGTAGGTGGAGCGCTAGGCAGCGATAGTCGCTGCCCAAGGCATCCATGGTGCCGGTCCAGTGAGCTGTGGAACCAAAGAGCCCGTGCAGGAAAACCACGACGCGGGGGCCTTGGCCCACCTGAACAAACGTGCTTTCGATCTCAGAGGCCTGATCAGCCGATTTCGTTGAAAACAGACTGAAACGCATAGAACACAAGTGTATTTCGGGGTGGGTGTAGGTATAAAAAAAGCGGTCGACTTTCGAAGACCGCTTCAAGATATTCCGTACGACATATTCCGCACAACCGAGAGTTCATGGCCTAAACCATGACCTGCACGGATCGGTGTCGATTCGAATTAGTTGCAACCGCAAGCTGGAGCTGGAGCGGCATCGCAGCAGCTCGAAGCCGCAGGAGCCGAGCAGCTAGCACGACGGGTCTTGGCCTTGGCCATCAAACCCGCAAAATGCTTCGCGCGAGCTGGCTTGGCACAAGGATCTGCATCGCAGCAGCTGGCAGCTGGTGCTGCGCAGGGTGCTGGTGCTGGTGCTGCACAGGGTGCTGGTGCTGCATCGCAGCAAGCGGCAGGGGCAGCTGCTCCGCTGCATGCCTTCTTCTTGGCATGCAATCGAGCCAAGAGGCCTTCTCGCTTGGGAGCTGGAGCACAAGCTGGCTCACAAGCTGGAGCTGGTGCTGGTGCACAAGCAGCAGCGACCGGAGCACTGCAGGAAGCCTTGCGTGAGTGCAAGCGAGTCAGAAGACCTTCTCGCTTTGCAGCTGGGGCACAAGCAGGAGCAGCATCACATGTTGGAGCTGGTGCTGGTGTACAGCAAGCAGCCGCAGCGGCACCGCTACAATCCTTCTTGTGGCCGAAAATTCCAGCAGAAGCACTGGAAGAGGTAGCGATCGCACATCCAACAATCGCCAAAGCAATGATCAATCGACGCATTCGAAATTCTCCAATAACAATAAAGGGGTAAACCGCTTCCC
>CAILTZ010000452.1 GCA_903837255.1 uncultured Pirellula sp.
ACGTGCGATGCCTGATCGACGACAATACTGGCCGACCTTGCGGCGTGCGATTCTCGCGAATTAAGAACGAACCCGATGGGCACGTCGACTTGCACTTTCCAGAGTGTTTTTTTCATGCATTTAAGCCACGTCCAGGAGAGTGGTATGGTCAGCCCGTCCTTTGGGGCTCGTATCGCGCATGGGCCGATAAACATCTCGATGGCGGTGCGATCGATGTGCGGCGATTGTTCATGCACAAAGATGCCTACGGTGGAGCTGACTTGGCGTACCCGGAGGGGCAAACCAACGTTGGAACCATCGATAATCCCGTCGAAGTGCCAAATCGCGAACTCGCCCGAGAAATCGTTGAACAGATTGAAGCCGGTGGAGTCACTACCACTCCAGCCGTCTTTGACGACGCTGGCCATAAAATGTGGGAGCTGACTCGTGCAACTGTGCCATCAAACCCTAGCCACATCTTGACCTACCCAGATGACTTAGACGGGGAAATCCTGCGAGGGATGGGGGTCCCGGACGGAGTTCTGAAAGCAGATGACGCGGGAAGTTGGCAGGGACGACTGATCCCGATGCAGATTTTGTACGCTACTCTCGACCCATGGGTCACCACTATCATGCGTGACATTCGAGAGCAATTGCTCGAGCCTGGGATTATCAACAACTTTGGAAAAGTGATTCCATTCAATGTCCAGCATCGACCATTGGCCGAACAAGCCATGGGGCAACAACGCAGTCCAGGCCAGGCCGGAGGTGGAATGGACCCATCCGGAGGAATGGATCCTTCGATGATGGACCCATCCGGAGGAATGGACCCGTCGATGATGGACCCAGCGCAGCAAGGACAGCGTATGGGACTATTCGACTCGATTGGTCGCGGCGTGTCCGAAGCAACGCCGTGGCTTGATGCAGCGCGAATGGCCCTCGACACTCAAGCTAGCTTCGACATCAAAAAAAAAGCTCGCATCATCGCGGCGATACTAACAGACATCTACGGCGAAGACGCTGAATCGCATTTTGACGAAATATTCGGTAACGCTGTTCGGATGGGAGTGTGGAAGTCTATTGAGCATCCACGAGGCCAGGACGGGCGATTTATCGCGAAAAATTCGGCGGAGGCGGTACATGCAGCCAAGGCAAAAATTCGCGAGGCCTTGAAGGGTAATCGGACTCCTAGCAGCCTAAAAACGGTCACTGAACACTTGTCCATTTTGACCGTCAAGCAACTGCGATCGCTACAAAAAGAACACGGCATCCGGGCAAGCGGTATCAAGCCAGCATTGGTCGAAAAGATCGCTTCGCGGCTCCATGGCGCGATCGTCCAGACCGACGAAGAGGCAAATCCACTGCGCGAAGATGGCACGCCAAAAGTAGTCACCAACCGCGACACTTACACAGTGCCGACCGACTCCCTGAAGGTCGATCCAAGTCGGTTTCAGTACAAAGTAAAAAACATCGACGCGAGCGGGGTTACAGACGAACTCAAAAGCGTAGGGAAGTGGAATCCCGAAATGGCGGGCGTCTTGCTGGTATGGAGGGATCCGGAAAACGGGAAAGATTATGTGGTCAATGGCCATCACCGCCACCATTTAGCAAATCGTCTCGGAGCCAAAGAGCTGAATGTCCGATACGTCGACGCGGATTCACATAGACAAGCTCGTGCCAAAGGAGCTTTAGCAAACATCGCGGAGGGACGCGGATCGAGCGTCGACGCTGCGAAGTACCTTCGCGATTCTGGACACGACATCAACCATTTAGCCGAAGCTGGAATTTCCCTCAAGGGTAGAGTGGCAGAGGAAGCTGGGATTCTAAAAAACCTCGCCGACAAACCATTCCAGATGCTCACCGAGGGACGACTCGATGAACCACGAGCTGTAGCCGTCGCGAAACATTTGGCAGATCACGAGGCCCAAAACAAACTTTTCAAAAAGCTCGACCAAGACGAGTCGAACGGAAAAGATTGGAGCAATCGAGAGATTGAGCAGATGGCCCGGAAAATGGCGACCGCTGGCAAATTTACCGATCGAGGGACCGATCTGTTTGGCGATTGGGAGCAGGAGCGTTCGACGTTCGATCAAGAGGTCGAAATCGAAGCATTTATATCTCGCGCTTTGCAACAGACCGCCAATGATTATCGAGCTGTGGCCAACCAGAGAC
>CAILTZ010000453.1 GCA_903837255.1 uncultured Pirellula sp.
CCAGAAAAGGAACATGACCTCGTGAGCGTGGCGCAGTATTCTGTGAACAAGGCAGGTGGAAATAGAAATGGACTAAGCCGAACTATTCTTCACAATATAGGGCTTTCAAAGAAACCAACAAATAGCCACAGGATTCTCGCATCTCTCCCGATACACACGTTCTGGACGACAAATTACGACAAACTGATTGAAACGAGTCTCGAAGACGCTAAAAAAGCTGCCGACGTTAAGCACACCCTCGACCAGTTATCGACTACTCGTCCAGACCGTGATGTCATCGTTTACAAAATGCACGGAGATGTTGGTGATCCAACAAACGCAGTCATCTGTAAGGACGACTACGAGCGATATCCGTTCAAGATGGGACAGTTCGCATCTCTTCTTAAAGGCGACCTTATCGAGAAAACGTTCTTGTTCCTAGGCTTTAGCTTCACCGACCCCAATATCGACTTCATTCTGAGCCGGGTTCGTGCGGTTTTGGATGAAAATCAGCGGGAACACTACTGCATTCAAAAGAATATCACGCGGAATGAGGGCGAGGCAGAGAAGGATTTTGAGTATCGCCAACTGAAACAAGAGTATTTCATCCGGGATCTCAAAAGGAAAAACATTCAAACTGTTGAAGTCGATAGTTACGACGACATTCCTATCCTCTTGGAGAAGGTTGCGATGCAATTTAAGCGCTCCTCGATTTTCGTGTCCGGTGCGGCCGCCGAATTTGGCAAATGGGGGCCGAAAGAAACCGACTCATTTCTCTTTGATCTTGGAGCAGCACTTTCTGCGGGGAAAAATCGAATCATCACCGGATCGGGAATCGGAATTGGCGGCCCTATCATTAGCGGGGCCCTTGAGTACCTCGACAAGGAGGGGCTTGAAATATCGGAAGAACGTCTCATGATGCGACCATTCCCTCATACGGCATCTGGAAGGCCTCCATCCAAAGAGCGATGGACCAGCTACAGGAAATCTATGATTCAACACGCAGGAATTGCGCTCTTTGCATTCGGGAACAAGAAAGACCGCTCCGGCAATTTCATAGAATCCGACGGAATGAGAGAGGAATTCGATTTGTGCGTCGCATCCAGGGTGGTTCCCATCCCGATCGGTGCAACTGGATATATGGCCGAGATCCTTTGGAAAGAGGTTGATGATTGCTTCGATAACTTCTTTCCAAACGCAAATGCTACGGTGCGGAAAAGCTTTAAGGCAATCGGCAATTGCTCAACAGTACTTTCGAAACTAAGGGACGAAATCCTGAAGATCATCCAACATCTGCAGATTGGCTAGTCATGGCTAAACGAGTCTATTTCGCCTTTCATTACCAAGACGTGATCGAATTTCGCGCGAACGTCGTAAGGAAACACAATTTCACCGGTGGGGTGGAAGCGGCTGGTTATTACGACCACTCCATTTGGGAGGCAGCAAAGAAAACTGGCGATTTAGCCCTAAAAAAGATGATAAGCGCAGAGTTAACTGGCACAAGCGTCACGACAGTGTTGGTTGGGGCTCAAACGTACGCGCGACGTTGGGTTCGGTATGAAATCATGAAAAGCATCGAAAAGGGCAATGTGATGCTTGGTGTGCACATCAACGGCATCAAGGGGAAGGACGGTCAGACAAAGTTAAACGGGCCAAATCCATTTGAGTATTTGGCTCTGTCCATAAGCCAAGATGGGAGAACGGCCACGCCCTATGAATGGAATGGCGGGAGTTGGATTAAATATGGGGATCTTGGCGCCTTTGGGATTCCCCAGCTGGTTGAGGAGCAACGCGGTAATTTCATTCAACTGTCCAATTCGTTCCCGGTGAACGATTGGGTCGCGCACAATGGCTATTCTAATTTTGCAAAGTGGATTGGTGCATAACTTAAGGAACACATGGCATTTATCACACGAGCTCAAATAAAGTTATACGAGCGTGGCAGCTCGCATTCCGCGGAAAACGTTGCGTCCGCTCAAGCGGTAGCCTTTAATTCGGCAAGTGCTCAAGCAACGGTTTTCCTCAGTCACAGCAGCAAAGATCGTGAACTTATTATGCCAGCCATCGCCTTTCTTCGGAGCCACGGAGTGAGTGTATATGTCGATTGGATGGACGGGGGTATGCCTGATGTTGTGTCGAGCGTAACGGCAAATCGAATCAAGGAGAAAATTCGAGAACAAAGGAAATTCCTGATAATTCTCACAGAAAACTCCAAAGGTTCACGGTGGGTTCCATGGGAACTCGGTATTGCTGATATTGTGAAGGGGATGAACCATATCGCTATATTGCCTGTGTCCGAGAATGGATCATTTGACCAGAACGAATACATGAGGATCTACCCAAAGATTGAGATAATAAACAATATCTGGTGGGTTTGGACGGATGATCCGTTGTCAATTACTCCGCTTCCCGAATGGCTCAAGAAGTAGCAGCCAATTGGCGAATAAAGCCTGAATATCAGAAATAGCGACCTTTATGGGATCCAAAGTCTTAACGGGCTGGGAAGGACAAGCTAGCCCAACCGTGCTCCCGAACAAACTGTCATGAACGTATTCAATTTCCGAAACCAGATCATCCGGGACTACAGCGACTACGTTTCCAGTTTCATTTCCATCGCCCAGCCGCGTTTGGATGAGTTCGTAAAACGCTGCTTTGCGTCCGGCTCTCTGTGGCCGGACCCCTTGATTCAACTGAACCCGACGTTTAAGCCGGGCAAGACGATCAACGAACTCGTAAGTACCGGGGTGCTCAATACCGGTTGCAGTCAGGTGTTCCGCCGGGAGAAGACCGTCGTTGCGAGAAGTGGCGATGACCTGCTTCTCCACCAACATCAGGAAGACGCAATCCGGAAGGCAAAGGAAGGTCGGAACTACGTTCTGACGACCGGAACAGGCTCAGGCAAGAGCCTCTCCTACATCGTTCCCATTGTGGACCATGTCCTGCTAGCGGGCTCAGGCCGAGGAATTCAAGCGATGATCATTTACCCGATGAACGCGCTGGCGAACAGCCAGTTCGGGGAGCTCGAAAAATTTTTGAGGCTTGGTTTTCCGGACGGAAATGGACCTGTCACATTCGAGCGTTACACCGGCCAGGA
>CAILTZ010000454.1 GCA_903837255.1 uncultured Pirellula sp.
ATCCACAGGGGGTACTCAGACCCTCGGGGAGCGACGAGCGAAGAGACGCCTGCGGCGGGGCCTCCGTGGCATGCTGAAGCCGAGCAGGACGGGGCGCCAAGAGACACGTTGGAGGTCCTGATCAGGGAGTCTACCCCCCAAGGATTGGTTATTTTCGCCGGGTTTTGAGTTGCCTGGAAAGCTTTCAGTTCGTTGAGAGTGCTCACAAGTCCGATGACGAGCAAGCACGAAAGCGTCAATGGTAAGGCTTTTATCGCATGCCGTTTATTGACGTTCATAGGCGAGACTTCCGGTTCATTCCTTCGACGGATTTAGACGATAAGATTTTAAGAAAGTAACGGATCTGGCAGCGATGTTTCTCGATGTTTATCGATTATAGTGATGCAGGTCCTCTAACGTTTGGGCCATCTCTTGTTTAAATCGGATCGGTTTCCCTCCGTGAGTCAACCAATCATGCGAATGCGTCTTGATCTTAGAAAGGCTGGAGCGATTGTAGGGGATTTAATGCTCGACGAGTACGTGGAGTTGGGGCGGCGTGACAAAACGGACTTGGGTGATCAGGTTCCATTTTTGAATCGATCTGGGGGGATCGCCCGATGGGTGGTTGCCGACTCTGGGGGAGCGAACAAGCTTCCTCGGAAGGTATGTGGGATTGAGCCACTGGGATTTGGGAGGGTGAAAGTTTCTAACATTCACGCCAGCAACAGAGAGTTATGGGTTGTGGAGAAGGGTGGGGAGAGGGTTCGGGTTTTGCCGAACGATTCGGTCGAGAAGTCTTTGCCAATTGAGGTGGTGTTACCCGAGGACTTGGGGGTTGCCATCGAGCTGTTGGAGGAGTCTGATTTGTTACCGGAACTTCAAGTTGAGAGCCATCCGGCATTCGAGGATCATTTGAAGTCGATCCTTGGCAGCAGTGGGGCTTCGCATAATGGAGCTTCGCACAGTTTTTCCAGCGGCACGAGCTTTTCGTCTCAGAGTTCAATCAGCGGTTCTCACACGGTCTTTTCACAGGACATGGAGGGAAATGAGAGCAGTCGCTTGTTTTTGCAAGCCATGAAGAAGGTGATTCAGGCACTGCAGGAGCCGATCAATTCACCGAAGTATTTCAAGGGGATTGCCGAGGCCGTGATACGGGTGATGGATATGGATCGGGTCCAGATCATCACTCGCCATGATGGCAGATGGGTATACGATGAGAAGAATCAGTTTACGAAATCCGCGAATGCCGAGCCTGAGTTGCCGTCCCGGAAAATGCTTGAAAGTGTTTTGACTACAGGCAGGTTGATCACGTATCCTGACGACGAACAGAACGGGACATCTGAGAGTTTGATGGAGATGCAAACGGCGATAGCGAGCCCTTTGTTTGATACCGGCAACAATAGAGAGTTGCTCGGTGTTTTGTATGCCGATCGTTTATGGAAGATGGGTTCGCGCAGGAATGCGTCGATCACCAGCGATGAGAAGGAGTTCATCGCGATCTTGACTGTCGCGACGGCTTATCGATTAGCGAACCTGAAAAAGGAGAAAGAGCTTACGACGTATCAGCAGTTTTTTTCTCAAAAAGTGATCGCGAATCTTTTGGAGAAGGGAGAGGATTTTCTCGACGGCAAGGACACCGAGGTGAGTGTTTTATTCTGCGACATTCGTGGCTTTAGCAAGGCGACCGATTCGATGGAGGCCAATGCCGCCATGCAGTGGTTGAGCGACACGCTCAGCGAGCTATCTGCGGTGGTGCTCGAAGCCGATGGTGTTTTGGTCGATTATGTAGGAGATGAGTTGTTCGCGATGTGGGGGGCACCAGAGGAGGAGCCATCGCACGGTTATAGCGCTGTCAGGGCCGCGCTGGACATGATGAAGCTCAAACGAATGCTCAACGAACGCTACAAGGGTAGAATCGGTTTCAAGATCGATTTTGGTATTGGTTTAAATACCGGAACAGCACGGGTTGGGAACACTGGTTCGAGGCAAAAGTTCAAGTATGGTCCTATGGGCCGGACGGTGAATCTTGGGAGTCGCATTCAGGGGCTAACCAAGCAGTGGAAGGTCGGGACGCTGATGGCCGACACGACGGCAGCATGTGTACCGTCCGACACACCCAAGCGTAGGCTATGCCGGGCCCGGGTGGTCGGATTGGATGGTCACGTCGATCTTTATCAGCTCATGAGCGAAGAGGAAGCCGACGAGAGGTTGATCTCCAAGTACGAGGAGGGTTTAAGTCTTTTCGAGAGCGGGAATCAATTTCGCCAAGCCGCAAGGCTCTTTGGCGAGTTGGTTCAGATGCATCCGGATGACGGCCCAGCGTTGATCATGCTCGAGCGGTCCGTCAAGCAACTGGTCCATCCGGTCCCGGATTTTTCAACCATTTGGGAAGCATCCAGCAAGTAGTTCTTGCGCGGTCGGGCCGATGGGAGCAGCAGGCCCAAAAATTTGACTTTTCTCTGGTTTTCATCTATACTTGCCGCTCGTTTGTCCAATTCTGCTCGCTTGTGAAGGGTATTGATCGTGCTCCTTGTTCGCAAAATGCACCTTCACTATGGACCAATAGCCTTGGCGTGTTTGCTCATTGTCGGAGGCGGCATTTGGCAGTTTTTGGTTGGCCCCAAGGATTCAGCGGTCTCTGGTAGTTCGCTTGCGGGTCTTGTCGTCGGCAGCATTGCAGCGGGAATCATTCTTTTTGAGTTGCTTTTGTGGCCTCGCAAGAGGTTGCGCAAGTACAAGTTGGGTCGCACCAAGTTTTGGGTGGCTTATCACCTCTGGTTGGGTCTGGCTTGTGGGCCCCTTGCATTCATCCACTCGGGGTTTCGCTTCGGTGGGACCTTCAGCACCATTCTGATGGTGTTGCTCATGTTGGTTCTCGGAAGTGGCGTTTTTGGTTGGGCAATGCAGTTGGTTATCCCACGTTGGATGCTTGGGAATCTGCCTCAAGAAACCATTCCGAGTCAGATCGACGATGTGTCGTTGCTGAGTGCTCTGGAAAGCCGACAGATGCTCACGGTTGCATTGGGGACCAAGCCCCCGAATACAGGCAAGTTGGTTGTTCTCGAGGACCAACTCGCTGCCTTAAAGGCGGGAAGTTCCCTGCCGTCGATGAGCTTGGCGCAAGACACCCCGCAGTTGGACAAGTCCAATGCAATTGTGGTCGGTGCCATGCAGCGCCGGGACCCTCAGCGGGTCAGTATCGTCCAGGAGATGGCTGGGGATCTGACCCCTGGGGATCGATTGGAGATTTGGAAGCAATACACGCTCGTCATCGAGCCGTTCCTCCTAAAAAATATCGTTGCTAGTAGCTCTCAGAGTTCAAAGCGCTCCCCTGTTCGTACGCTTCAAATGACCCAAGATTGGTTTAAGAATCTTCAAGACTCTTGCTCGCCTTGTGTATCCCCGATTTTGGATGCTTTGCAAGCCACCGTCGAGCAGCGGTTGCAGTTCGATGCTCAGAAGATGGCTCATGCTTGGCTGCATCGCTGGATAGCCTTTCACGCAGGCATAAGCATTTTGTTGGGTGTGCTATTGGTCGTTCATATCATCCAATCCTTGCGTTACATGTAACCGATTGAGGCTTTGAGGCTTGAGGACTCACTCTATGGCGATCACAGGCAAGCAGCGTTCAAGACGGATCGACCGAAACTATACTTCGGTTCTCGACCCATCCATCCTTTGGAAGCGACGGTTGGGATGGCTCGGGCTGGCTCTCGGGCTGGCTTATGGCATGTGGATTTTTTTATCTCCTTCGGCGGCTAAGCAGTTAAGCACAGGGGAGCTTTCCAAAGCCCATCATGCGTGGAACGAAACCGGGTGTGAGAAATGCCATGCTCCGCTGAGTCCGATCAAAACCACCAGTGTAGGCAGGACTCCGCAGGCGATTGCTGAGAACAACGATCGTTGCAATTCCTGCCACAGGATGTCGGACCATTTTCCGAACTCCATGAAGCCAGAAAAGCTTGAGCTCGAGTCTTGCGTCCAGTGCCATCACGAACACCTAGGATTCAATCACAACCTGCGCGATGTGGCCGACGAGAGTTGTGTAAGGTGCCACAAGGATTTGACACTCTATGTCAAGGATTCCGTCAAGGATTCCGTCAAGGATTC
>CAILTZ010000455.1 GCA_903837255.1 uncultured Pirellula sp.
ATCTGGCCGAGCGGATCGCTAGGCTCGCAGCACCGATGCGCCACTGTGCGGCTTCGGGGTTTGCGTCCTGAGCAAGAGCATTCCAGAGCTCGGTCATGTTCTTTTGGACGGCTGGGTGACGGCCCAGTTGCAGCTCGGCTTCGCCACGAGCCAGGGACAGCAGCGGACGATGCGTCCAGGTCGCTGGCAACTGGCTGCTGGCCCGCTCGATCGAGCTGAGCATTTGGGTTGCGGCAGCGATCTGTTCATCGCTACCTGAAGGATAGCACTGGGAGCGCTGGTAGAGCAGGTCGGCTCGCAGGAGTTCGATCTGTCCGCGCAGATCCAAGATTTCTCCGGAGGTGATCTCATTGGGGAGCGTTTTGTCTTTTCGCTCCCGCTCTGCCTTGGACAAAATCGGTTTATCGGGCTGCATCTTGGAAACGGATTGTTCGAGCGCGTCGAGTTCATCGAGCCCGATGCGGATCGATTTCAAGAGCCATTCCTGCAGCGGCTTGCGACCCGGGACGGCCAGGTATGCCGCCAGTGCATGCTGTTGGATGAGCCGACGGCACCAGAGCTGTTTCCAGCGAACCCATGGCCCGCGAGGAGCAGGAGCGGTCGCTTGGTCGCTGCGCGCTAGTTTAGCAATTTCTCCAAGGGTCGATTCGATTGGGTCGATCGGTGAGTTCCATTCAAGCTTTTCAAGCAATGCGGCTGACTTAGAATGCAGCAGCAGCATCAGCCACTGCGTGTGCGCGTTGGAGTCGGGCACGCAGCGGTCGAGTCGGAATTCGCAAACCTCGATGGCAAGTTTGGCAGCACCTGCGTCGATCAGCGATTCGATCCAAAGTGCGTCAGGGGCCTTGCTCAGCGCCCCGACGCCGAGCCTTGAGGAAGATCGGCCAGAGGCTTGGTTCTGCGGTTCTTGGGCAAAAAGAGCTGGGGGCAGTGCCACCAGGCATGCCACCAAGTATGCCACCAGGTAGAGGATCGTTGCAACCTGCAAGCGGGCCGACGAACGGGCTTGAGGCCGGAGCAGTCGTAGGGGGTTGGCATCGGAACGAGTGGCCGCAGATTGCATCGTGTACTATGGGTGATCGTGTGCTGTTTGTGAATGAAACGCTAAGCGAATTAACGGGGAGGGAATCGGAATTTTCAACATTCATGATACGATATCGGCTTAAGATCATCGATTGAGGATATCAAGAATCAGGAATTCCGGCACCGGAGTCCAAACAAGTGCAATTCGAGACCGAATCGACCATCTCAGCCATCGCGACGGGGACCCAAGGCGCCTTGCGGGGAGCGGTGCGCATCAGCGGCCCGGAAACCCTCGGGGTTCTCGAATCCCTTTTTCCGGAGCTTATCGAGTCCTTGCGATCGGCCCGTCAGGCGCGACGCTACTCGGGCAGCCTGCATCTGCACAATCTTGGTGAAATCCCCGTCGACGTCTTCTATTGGCCCGATAGTCGTAGCTACACCGGGCAACCGTCGGCTGAACTCCATCTGTTGGGAGCACCGGTTTTGCTCGATGAGGTCCAAGCAAGGGTGCTAGGGGCCGGAGCGAGGCTAGCCAAGCCCGGCGAGTTTACCCTGCGAGCCTACTTGGCCGGTCGCATGGACCTGACGCAATGCGAAGCGGTCCTGGGTCTGATCCATGCCCACTCGGAGCGAGAATTTCACGTCGCGTTATCGCAACTTGCAGGCGGATTGGCAACGCCCCTCAAGGGACTTCGGCATGACCTGATCAATCTCTTGGCCGATCTGGAGGCAGGGTTGGATTTTGTCGACGAGGACATCGCGTTTGTTCAGCAGGATGAGATCATCGAGCGTCTGGAGAGTGCCGAGCAGCAGATCGGGCATCTGCGCGAGCAGATCGAGCATCGACGAGCTCAGGGGATGGAATTCCAAGTCGCGATCATCGGCCCGCCCAACGCTGGCAAAAGTTCGTTGGTCAACGCCTTGAGCGGGGCGCAAGTTTCGATCACCAGTTCGGTGCCTGGCACGACGCGAGACTATGTCCGATCCCGCGTGCACTGGGACGATGTGGCGATCGATTTACTGGACACCGCTGGTCTGGAAGAAGTTTTTGAAAGCGGCCCTCGCGCGATCGCTCAGGAGAAGACCTCCGAGGTGATCCGCAAGGCGGATTTGGTGGTCTTGTGCGCAAGTGACCAGGAGCTTGCCAACATCGAGTGGCTCGGCCAATGCGATCGATTGTGGGGAGTTTGGACCAAGTCCGATCTGCGGCAGGACAACGAGTTGCGATGGCCGATACCGGTCGAGCGAATTTTCACGCTCAGCGCACGGACCGGTCAAGGCTTGGCGGAGTTTCGGCAGGCGTTGATCGATGCGGTGAAGGCTTGGCAGCAAGAGAGCCTCGATGTGGTACCAATGACTGGAGTGCGGTGCAAGTCGGCTTTGGGCCTAGCCGCACAGAGTCTGGCGCATGCCCGACAAGCGACGCTTGATTCATCGGGAGAGGAGATTGTCGCCGGAGAGTTGCGCTTGGCCTTGGAGGAGCTTGGGCAGGTCGCAGGTACCGTGGCCAACAACGAGATCCTCGATGCACTCTTTAGTCGTTTTTGCATAGGCAAATAATCGCGGGGTGTGGGTAGCAAAAGAAATTCAGTGGCAGAGCCAAAACAATGATTCAGATCGACAACCAAGTGGATTTTCTGAGGGTGGCGGTTTTCGAGGTCGATGGGCTTGGACATCAACCCGCTTCGCCTGAGTTTGACGCATGGATCGATGAGCAATGCAGGCTAGCGATTGCGGAGAAAGCCACACCGGAGTGGGAGACGCGGCGCGAGGCTATTCGGGCCATGCTGCGCAAGGGGGGATTCAAGCCCTCGGGGAGGAGCAAGCCGGCTCAGGAGTACTTGGCTCGTTGTTTGGACGACGCTAAGTTTCCAAGGGTCCATCCGGCGGTCGACTGCTTGAACGCCATCTCGGTCAGATCCGGGATACCCATCTCGATGCTCGACCGCCAAGCTTTCGGGGACCGGATGCAAATCCGTTTGGGAAAACCAGGGGAACGCTATGTTTTCAACTCCGTCGGCCAAGAGTTAGAGATCGAAAACCTCATCGTGGTATGCGGCGGAGTGAATGAGGAAAAACCCTTAGGGAGCCCCGTGAAGGATTCGATGGCCGGCAAGATTGATAAGACGGTTTCGAGAATCGTGTGTATCTTATATGCGCCGCAGGAGAGCGTTTCGGAAAATCTGCTGCAACATTGGGCCGAAACACTTCGTCAGAGCATCCAACGCTTTGCCATGCTGCAGTGATCATTTGCGACTTGCCGAGCCTGTATGTTAAGCCCATGATAGTGGGGCGTCCTACTTTAGAGTGATCAGATTAACGATGAATTCCATGTGCAAACTTGCGTCCTTGAAGCCCCGACCGATTGTTCGAAGTTCCACAGCTTGCTGGGGCTTGCTCTGCTGGGGCTTGCTCTGCTTGGCTGTGACGTTCATGCCCAGCATTGGGGTCGCCCAAGACCGGGCAGGCTCGTCGGGTTACGCCCAGCTAGGATTCACCTCGATTGAACGGGTTCAGGATGTGCTCAGTTCTTGGCGTCCGGATCGTCACTTGTATGTCAAGGGAGATATCGGAGTGAGCACCAGCCAGCTCAGGGAATTGGAGACTTGGTTGGCCCAGAACGCACCGCATTGGACGGTTGTTCTGTTGGACGATGCCGCCGGGGAGTACTACGTCGCTGCCGACGGTCGGTCTTTGTTTGGGATCGACGCCGTCGAGGTCGCCTTGGGCATGGGGCTCAGCAATCAAACCAAATTCGGAGAGCTGGTCCATCCGGTCACACACGAGAATGACGGGGCGATTTTTGCTTTGATGCTCAAGAATCGCAGGTTCAGTTACTTTGGTTCTGAAGCTCAGGATCGAAGGGGATTGGGAGAAGCCCATTGGTTTGGCGAGCTCGACCAACCAGCCTTGCGCGCGATGAAATCCGGAGGCCGCGTTCAAGATGCGGTGCGAGATACGGCCAGTTCGATCAATAAGCG
>CAILTZ010000456.1 GCA_903837255.1 uncultured Pirellula sp.
AACCCTTCTGGCCCAGCACTACAAACTTCCCGGTAGAGACCACTGGGGGGCAGCTCAATCGGTCCTGTTTGCAGGTGGCGGTATCCGGCCAGGTGTCGTCGTGGGAAAAACAGATTCCAAAGGCGAATATCCTGTCGATTCACCCGTTAAACCCGAAAATTTCGCTGCAACCATCTACCACCTGTTGGGAATACCGGCAGAAGCGGTATGGAACGACACCCTGGGCCGACCATTTGCGATTTATCACGGCGAACCCATCGCAGGTTTGGTGTAGAATATACCGGTCATGCACCGGGTATCGGTCAGGGAATCCTTGACCTACGATCCGCTTGCCCCTCCCCCACCCTACCTCTCCTTGCGCGACGCTACCCATGCTGACCCGAGTTCTCTCAGGGCATTTTTCCATCCGACGGGGCCCTTCCGGGCCGCTAAATTGTCTTTGGATTCTGCTCTCTTGCATCGCGTTGGGCTGGGCGACTCCCAGTCCAGTTGCACACGCACAATTAACCTTGAGCGGCTTGGCCCCTCAAGCTCTCGCACCCGCGAAAACCACACGAGTCGAGCTGACTGGCAATCAGCTCAAGAGTCCTCTGAGGCTCGGTGGAACGGTCCCCTTGGTGGTCCAGTGGGTTAGTATCGAACCGACCAAAGCCGTCGCCGATATTAGCGTCCCGGAAAATGTACCGCTCGGGCCAGCAACGCTTTGGATAGCAAGCGATGAATCCATCAGCGAGCCTCTACAGATTCTCGTCGACGACCTTCCGAGTGTTGCTGACAACGCTGCTAACCACTCGAAATCCCAACCCCAAATTTTGACAATCCCTATCGCTGTCGACGGTCGCAGCGACGCGACCCTGAGCGACTATTACCAGATCCACTTGGCCGCAAACGCGACCGTCAGCGTCGATTGCATCGCCGAACGGATCGGGTCGACAATGGATTCGGTTCTGCGAATTTGGGACGCCCAAGGCAAATTGCTAGTACAAGCCGACGATCGTGAATCGAGCACCGATAGCTTAGTCCGCTTCAGAGCACCTGCCGATGGGGACTATCTTATCGAGCTCGTCGACAATCGGTTCGCTGGTGACGGACGCTATCGCTTAAGGATCTCGGATTCTCCCTCGTCACCCATCCCCTATCCGTTGGCCATCGGCCCAAATGCACCGACAACCCTCGCATGGATCCTGGCCGATGGTTCGGTACTCAAAGCCGACAACAATCCTGACCAATGGTCTCTGACAACCAACGCACCTGTGGAGTCCGTCGGGAATCGTTGGATGGTAGGGCCGACGAGTCCAGCCAAGCCGGGTGGTTTTTGGTCCGATGTGCTCGTTCGAGATATTCCGCTTTACTCCGAACCGATCGAATCGGAATCGCACAATATACCCGCACAAGCTCCCCTGACACTCCCCGCAGGAATCACCGGGCGGATCACCTCACCAAATCAAGCCGACCTGTTTGCAATCACCGGCACCCAAGGCCAAACGATTCAGATCCAATCGTTCACGCGCAGCCTAGGACTACCGACCTTACTGAAAATCGCTCTCTTGCATCCCAATGGCAATGTCGTTGCGGAAACCGCGATCAACGAATCAGACGAATGGCAATTGGAAGCCACTATTCCAGAGACAGGCACCTATCAAATCCGTGCCACAGAACTGCTCGGTAACTCTGGGCCCAAGTATGCCTACTTTATGGAGGCAAAATTGAAGCCTCCGTTTGTGGTGGGAATGAAACCAGACCCCAAATCCTCGGAGAGCCGGTTGCTGGAATCGGGAGCCGGCGCCGCTTGGATCGATATCGCAATCCAACGCTCGGCCTACGATGGGCCGATCCAACTCGAATTAGTCGCTCCTCCGCCAGGGCTTCGTATCCTCAATCCGACAGTACCGGCTAAAGTCAACGAGTTCCGCTTGTACTTGGCAACCGATCCCGCCTGGGACCCCAATCGCATCGGGGACTTGCGATGGACCGCCAAACAACTCGAAGGTGGCGCCTACGCGACCCCCATCAACAGCCTTGGACTGCGTCGAACCAAAGCCCCTCATCAACCATTTCCCTCCTCGGGACTCGAAGGCCGTGTGGCATTCGCCGCTATTGCTCCAGGCCAGCCGTTTTTCCAAGCCGAATTCCCCTCCGGAATCGCTCTTGCCGCTCCGCTCAAACAGCATGTCATTGCAGGTACGATCAAACGACTCAGGGAAGAATTCAAAGAACCAGTTGCGATACTATCGGCGATCGGCCCAGAGGGTTGGGGCATTCAGCCAGCTCTGGATAAAGACACACTGAAACTCACGTTGACCCGCACCGATGCTGCTCCGGTTCCTAACCCCGTTGCAACTCCAGGCTCGAGCATCAAGCTTTCGATCTACGGCCAGACCAATCGCGGGCGAATCGAGAATGTCGAAATACCCTTCGTCTGGTTTGACCCGCTCTTTGTCTCGGTCCAATCTGTCCCACCGCTGCTTTTAGCAAGTACCCAGCCGATCCAGGTTGACATTCAGCGCAAAGGGATCGACGCTACGGCGGTGACGGTGCAACTGGTGAATCCGCCAGCGGGCTTAATCGCAGATCCCATCGTGATTCCGCCCGATCAATCCACAGGTGTCCTAAATCTTCGAATCGCACCCGATTTTCAAGGGACAACCCCACCGCAACTCGTCGTCTCGGCGACGACAAAAGTTTCCGAAAGTGAAATAATCGCAAACAGCAAACCGGTACCTCTAACGATCGAAGCTTCACCGGCTCGCGTCGAGGCATTTCCGCCCCAGGTCACCCTGAATCGGTCTCGCGATTCGGCTCAGTTTGTACTCACGGGTTGGGACTCTCTGGGGCTTGCCAGA
>CAILTZ010000457.1 GCA_903837255.1 uncultured Pirellula sp.
CAGAAAATAAAAAACCACGAGAATTTGGCACATCTTTTCCCATTTTGCTTCGATGAACATCGCGATTGCCAACTATGCGAACCTCCCGCTTTCGCCCATAATCAATCTTGTCTTGAAAATCCATTGTCGAGGAAATGTTGATCATGAGAATGGTTGTATTCGGTTTACTGATGACAGGTTTCGCATCGCTTGCATACGCCGATGTCACCCCGCAGCAGCTGGAGCTGTTTCGCAAGGTCCAACCTAGTGATGATGCTGGGGTGGCCCAAGCATCGAAGTGGGCTAGGGAGCTTTCGGCGCGAAACGACCTGCAGAGCCTCACGGCCCTACGAGCCATGAGAGGGGCCTCTGCACTTGGAAAGAACTGGCTGCTGGGTCTGGCTAACGCGGCACAGAACAAACGGCCTGCAAGCAAAGCCGACCTTGAATCTTTCTTGAGCAGTGCCAACGAGGATTCAGAAGCTAGGTACACAGTCTTCCGCTGGTTGACCGATGGGAACGCGGAAGCTCGCAATCAATGGCTCAGTCGCATGACCGAAGACCCCAGTCCAGAGATTCGCTACGAAGCGATCGCTAGGGCACTTGAGCCTGCCGAGTTGCCCGAAGCCGCGCTGCGGTCACTGCTGGATTCTGCAAGGCAACCCGAACAAGTCACCGCCATCATCGAAAGGCTCGATAAGGCGGGGGTAAAAATCGATCAGGCCAAGCACTTTGGGTTTCTGACCCAATGGAAGTTTATCGGTCCGTTCGATAATGTCGGAAGCGACAAGTTCAACACGGTCTATCCGGTCGAACCTGATTATGTTGCCAACAAGTTGGCGGATAGTTATCCGGCCAAGGCCGGTGCCGTTTCATGGCAATCGGAAGCAAGTTCGGATCGCGAGGGTGCCGTGGACTTGGCCAAGCTATACAACAACGAAAAAGGTTGCATCGTCTATGGGGTTGCGGAAGTCAACAGCCCATCTGAGGTGGCTTGTGAACTGCGGGTCGGATGCATCAATGCCCAAAAGCTGTGGGTCAATGGTGAATTGGTCATCGCCAACGAAGTTTATCATACCGGTATGCAGGTCGACCAGTACGTGGCCCCGATCAAACTCAAGGCCGGGGTGAACCGGATCTTGATCAAGGTCTGTCAGAACGAACAGAAGGAAGCTTGGGCGCAGCGCTTCATCTTCCAAGCCCGCATTTGCGACTCGACAGGCAAAGCCTTGGCGCTAAAGTAAGCGATTTGGTAGAACCAGATCGCTCGATTCGGCAGCTTGGAAATTATCAAACAACAATACAAAAAACTACAGGATAGATCCTCATGGCAAAGCAACTCCGATTTTTAAATTGGCTAGCCCTCACCGGCGGCATGCTTTTCAGCACCAATGTATTCGCTGAAGACTGGCCACAGTTCCGCGGACCTTATGCTGGAGGAGCATCGAGCAAGGCCAAATTACCCGATGCGTTTGATGGGGAATCTGGTACGAATATTGCCTGGAAAGTTCCTATCCCTGGACGATGTGTTGGTGGTGCGATTGTCGTGGGTGACCAAGTCATCACGACCACCAGCGACGGGCTCGAACAACGCCGCATCCGACTCCTGAGCTACGACGCAGCAACTGGGAAACAACGATGGGAACAGCAACTCGTTGCAAGGGGCAGACCGTATTGCCATCCAACCAGCGCCAACGCTGCCCCGACGCCCGCGAGCGACGGCAAGCATGTCGTCGCCTTCTTTAGCTCCAATGATATTGCTTGCACCGACCTTCAAGGAAATCTGCTGTGGTATCGGTCGCTGGCCAGCGATTTTCCTAAAGCCGGCAACGACGTAGGGATGAGCGCCTCTCCGACGATTGTCGACGGAGTGGTGATCGTACAGATCGAGTGCCAAGGTGACTCGTTCGCATTGGGTGTGAATGTGACCGACGGTACCACCGTGTGGAAGCAAGAGCGACCGCGCAAGGCCAATTGGGCGTCGCCTACCTCGGTCGTCTTGCCCAGCGGCAAATCTGCCGTGGTCATGCAATCGAGCCAGGATTTGGTCGCGGTCAATCCATCTGACGGTAAAGAACTTTGGAAGATCGAGATGGGATGCTCGACGACTCCGTCGACAACCGTCGCCAACGGTCGTCTGATTGTGCCATCGGGTGGGCTGACGGCTCTGGACTTGTCCAGCGCTGGGGCTCCGAGCAAACTGTGGTTCGAAAACAAACTCAACTCGACTGCTTGTTCGCCACTGGTGGACAACGACAAGATCTATGTCGTCAATCGAACGGTTTTGGTGTGCGGAGATCTTTTCACAGGAAAAGTTCTTTGGCAG
>CAILTZ010000458.1 GCA_903837255.1 uncultured Pirellula sp.
ACCATGGCAAAGATTTCGCCACGGTAGTACTCGTGCTTTATAACATAACAGGTGCGCTCGGGGCCTACCACCGGACTTGTCCGGTGGAGGCGTAACTTCCAGCTACCTTCGTTTTCTCAACTTCAAAATTTGCCGTCAGCAACCGGGACCGCTGATGGACGCTGATGGAACAGCCAAGCAGCCAGGAATGGATCTCGCCGTAGTATGCCGTAGTATGCCGTAGTATGGGCCTCTGGGCCCGTACTACGGCGAGGGAGTGGCTGTTTTGGAATTATGAGTGCCGATTGGTGATTGGTGATTGGTGAAGGAGCAGACCACGTGCAGTACCGTCGCATGGGCGTCTAGTGCCGTGCGTGCTTGTCAAACCAAATGCGTGACCTCACTCAGGCGCTCTGGTTGATTTCAGAGAAATCAACGACACTGCAACTTTCAGCCTACCTAATCGAACTTGACGTTGCGATAAATCTCAGCAAGCGGAATCGCTATGCCGATGGGTTCTAGGACTAAAGAGTCGCTCAGCGACCGAACTTCGGTCAAGAGCCAACCTCCAGAGGCTTGACGAGTGTAACACTCCACGAGTGGACGATTCTGGGAGATCAAAACCAAGGCACGGAGGGATGCAATGCTCCGATAGAAGGCTGATTTTTCACCACGGTCGTATCCCTCAGTCGATTCGGATAATACCTCGACAAGCACGACGGGGTTCGTGACGGAATTGGGTGTTTCTGGATCCAACTGCAATTCGCCGCAGATGATCGAAGCGTCCGGATAGGTGTAGAGCCCCGCGGATTCGACTTTGATCCTAAGATCGCCGTTGTAGGGGACGCAGGGTTTATCAACTAGTCGCTGCCGGGCCTCACCGCTAAAGTTCGTAGCGATCAGCGAGTGTCGAGGGGTACCCCCGACCATGGCAAAGATTTCGCCACGGTAGTACTCGTGCTTTTCCCCAGTCCTGAGCTCATGCTCTAAGTACTGGGCGAGCGTGAGCCCCTTTAAAACTGCTGACATGCTTTGCGTTCCCATCCAGCGAATAGCCGATTGGTCTTGGATCCAAAACCCCTTAACCCAATCTAGTCTAGAATAGAGATCTGTGCCCGGCAAGTCTTTTGCCTGGCATCAGTACGGATCGGATTCAAACTGGCAAGCTACCGCGGTCTGGCCGACCGAGGCTGCAGCGGATTGTAATCGCGAGCCGAGGGCAATGTAGGCGAAGAACCTGTTTGACTCGGGGACGTTTTTCCACCACTAGGTCCGGAAGGGACTTGCGGTCCGGGCGGCTGCATATTCATTGGCAAGGAACCTTCGATCTTGCGAATTTGCGCATTGATCTGCCCTGTTCTCAATCGCATCGTTGCCGAACTGACCTGGATCGCTTGGCCCGCATCGGCATTGCCTTCACCCCCGAGTCGCCGGATCGTCGCCGGACGCTGGACCGTTCCCTCGATCCGCACCGCATCGTCAATCGCCGCATACCCAATCCGGCTCGCATCGACGACAACATCTCCAGAGTCGGTACGACTGGTAAGCTGAGATGCTCCAAGAGCATCGAGCTCCCACGCCCCCTTGGAACGCGCGGCTGGGGTTTGGTTGTAACTCAAACTCGACGCGTCAAAGAGGTTGAGCTGATCGCAAATCAAACGCGTCTGGTTGCTCGCTAACCTCTCGGAATTACGGACATCCATTGGGTCTTCCCAAGTCGCGATTGGGCCGAGCAACGCCGCAACCTTGTCATAGAACGAGACGATGCGCTGGGGTACACTACCCTCCATTCTTCCAACAAACGTCAAATGCAAACATTGAAGGGTCTCTTGCCCTGCATTCGAATTGGGAACGGTTGGCAATACGCCTTGAGCGGCGGCGTTGGCCAGTGGACTGGTGTTGGCAAACCGTCGGCTCCACAACTGTCCCGGTCCGTAACCGATGAATGTCCTTGCAGGAACCTGGAACTCCAACCTAGGTAGTACAAAGTTTTCCGCAGAGCGCCTGACTCCCGCCAAATCGGTTTGAACGGCTTTGATGTCGACCTCGCCATCGAGCCGGATGACTTGAACCTCGGGCCTGGCGGCTGCTCGCGGACTTTTTCCAGGCCCTGTGGGCAACTGAAAGGGAACCCGTTGGGACATGTCCAACGTCAGCGTCCGAGCGTTTGCCAGCAGATGCCACAGAGTGCTCGCATCGGTCTGCAATCGGCAATCCAAGACCACTCCGCCGCCAAACCGCGCGTTGCGTCCGTCGAAGGTCATCCGCTCTGCCCACTGAATCCTCGGTGCCGATCGCCAATTCCAACTGCCGCCATTGGGTTCCTGCGACAGGGCTTCTTGCGGCAAAACCAACTCACCCGGGTGATTGATCCAAAACAACTGATCGTTTTGAGAGAGCTGCAACTCGTTGGCAACCACCCAGCCCGACCCCACCGCGATCTTTGCCGGCCGCCCGACCAAGTACACGTTCGAGCGATCGCTCGATTCGCTCTGTATAACGAGTTTGTCCCCAGTGGCTTTCAGTGGCCAAGGGGATTCGGCGGACAAGAAATCTCGCAGCAGTGTAAAATCGCCCTCGAGTGCCAAATTCTCGACAATGCTCTCACTACCGATACGAACGATGTCGGCTTCGAGGGTCTTGCCCGTGATGCTCATCGGTGCGTTGGCCGAGGCTCTCGGCGGAGCTGGAGTTCTAGCAACCGGATTCATGGGGCCAGCGGTTATTCCAGGAGCGACCGACGGCAATGTCGCAGGCGCGATGGGAGCTGCTAGAGTGGGTGGAGACAGACTCACCCCTGCCGCAGGTGATGAATCCTTGGCCGCTCTGGATTTCGAACTCACGTCGCTGATCGAGTAACCTGCCCGAAGAGCCTCCTGGGGATCGAGGTGCCGGAAACGCACCGCCATGGTTTCAACCTGGGCAGTGAGCTCCGGTGTTTTGACGATCACTTGACCGTCCGCCGAAATCGAATCGGGGATAAACGTAGGCAACTGGCCGTCGGGATAGTACGGAGCGAGCTTAGCCGCAATCGCCGCATCGACGGGCATGACCCAGAGGTTGAGTCGCTCGGCCACAAACCTGCCGCGCAGCGAACTGCTGATGTTGGCTCCCCCATCGATCGAGATCAAATCTCGCTGTTCGTGAGGGCGGATCGAGAGTCGCTTGCTCCAGTGCAGATTCCAAATCTCTCCCTGCTCGGACTCGACCTGGGCTTGTCCAATCCCATCTGCGATCACCCAACCTAGGCGAGTGAACTTTGACGGCTGGCCGCTGGAGAGGACCTCGGGGTTCTGGTACTGGATGTTCGGAGAGGTGATCTGAATGTTCCCGCGTTTGAGGAACACTCGGGAGGAATTTTTTGGAGCGGCCCCTGGCAACACATTGCTCAAGCTCACCATGCCGTGCACCATATCCATCACCAGATGCTGTCCGTGAGCTTCGGCCTGCATGCCCGGTGCATTGAGCCGTATCCAACGGCTTTGGTCATTGGGGTCCCGGCCGGGCAGTCCGATCGCCTCGAGCCGATCGAGCTTCCACGTCTCTTGCTGACCAGCCCGATTCCAACCGACGTTGAACCGAAGCTCATTGCAGTCGAAGGTATCGATTGGCTTTCCTTGAACGATGTGCTCCAGATGCACTCCATCCATAAACGTGGCTTGCGATTGATGGAACTGGAACTGAAAGCGACCGCGACAGTCGAGCTTGGCATAAGCCTTTGCATGGCGATCGGCACCTGTCGGATCGGTAGGCCATAGCCCACCGTTTTGAAGTTCGAGTTGAACTTGGTCGACGTAGAAGAGTTGCAAGTAATCCAGGCCTGCAAAAGGACTATCGCTTTTGGTCGGTGTGCTAGCGGTCGACTCGGAAAGCAAGTCCTGGTCCATGAAGATCGACAAGTACCGTCCTTGAACGCTCGAACCGCCGAGCTTCATGCTGATCTGCTTGTCGGTCCAAACCTGACGCTTGTCGATCCGCACATCCTCGGCCTCGATACGCAACTCACCTTGGTTGGTCTTTGGATCGGGTGGCGAATAGATGGCGATGCGCCCACTGAGCTGCCCTTGGGCTACCGGCGGAGGATGCCCCAGCGTCCAATCGAACGCGGATTTGAACTGTATCTCAGCACCCTTGGGATTGTCGATGAAGATCGATCGCTGCTGATTGTCTTTCCCCTTTTGGGTGATGACGATCGTCAATGGGCTGAAACGCCAGCGAGTGTCGGTCAATTGCTCGCGCTTCTGATAGATCAAAATGAACTGGTCTTGCTCTATCACCAGTGGAGATTGCCTCTGCCAAGAGCCCTCGGGAAAATAAGCTTCCCACCACTGGGCTTGCTGGCCACTGTTATTGGATTGACGAACCCAACGAGATTGTTTGTGAGTTTTAGCAGGCTCGACCCTCGGAGTAAGCAGCACCTCGTAACCTACAAAGCAGGCAAGCAGCGGAAAGAGGATTTGCAGGTAGTGCTTTAGGAACGTCATCGCAATCGACTAGGGACTAGGTCTTCCCATCTCCCTTTTGCTTGCAAAATCCGCTCGATCAACTCGCGCACCGCGCCGCGTCCTCCTGGGTTGCTTGTCACCCAGTGAGCAAGCTGCTTGACCTCGGTGGCCGCATCGGCCACGGTGACTGCCAACCCGACGTTGGCCATCACCGGCATGTCAGGTAGATCATCTCCGATGTAGCAGACTTCGTGGGGTTGGACTCCGATGGCTTGCATCATCTCCCGAGCAGCGGGTAGCTTGTCGGCGAATCCCTGACGCACCCACTGGATCCCGAGCTCTTGGGCCCGAAGTTTGACAACTTGCGAATTGCGAGCCGTTAAAAGTCCGAACTCAAAGCCCGCCTTCCTCCAGAGCTTGATCCCATGCCCATCCCGCACGTAAAAAGATTTGCTCTCGACCCCCGCGTTGTCGATGGTAATCATCCCGTCGGTCAACACACCGTCGACATCCGAAAGTATCAATCGAATCGGTTTGGTAACTTCGTAATCTCGATGATGCAACGCACAGTCCCCTTCGTCGGCAAAACAAGGAATGATGAAGTGTTTAAAGTGTGGAACCGAATACTCTCAACGAAGCTGGTGGAGCATCGTGGTCGATGCGCCTTGCTGCCGTATGGTCCATGGCACCCAAATTGGGTTCCAATCCGATCAGGTCAGTAATGTCGATCAGCCCGATCGCTTGGTCGAATTGATTGACCACGGGTAGCTCGCTGATCCTACGCTGCGAGAGGATCTCGATGGCTTCGCTAAGCTTAGCTCCTGCGCATATCGCGGAGAACTCACATGTCATGACCGCATGCAACGGGCTGTCCAAGTCGGCCTGAACGTGCTTGCCCAAAAAACGAGTCAAATCGCTATCGGTAAAGATTCCCACCAAAACGTGCTGATCGTTCTCGACCATCACCGCACCGGTCCGACGCCCAGGCCTTGCCGTCTCGACGAGCATCTGGCGGATGCTCGAGTCCTGATGGCATACTCGGCACTCATCGAGCGGACGCATCAGCTCGTCAACTGAAGCCAAACGAAGGCCAAGCGCCCCGCCTGGATGAAGCTCAGCGAAATCCTCTTGCCCAAATTCTTTGTTCTCGCTGACAAGCATCGCCAATGCATCCCCGAGGGCCAGCATCGCCAAGGTGCTCGTCGTGGGTGCAAGGTTCAGTCGGCAAGCCTCAGAGCAGTTCGGGATGACCAACGTGATGTCGGCGGCCTGAGCAAGCGGGCTGTTGATCTTGCTCGTTACCGCAATCATGCTCGATGCACGGCGGGATAGATGTGGCAACAGATCGACGATCTCTTGCGAAGTACCGCTGTTGGACAATACCAACACGACATCGTTGGGACCAACACAGCCTAAATCCCCGTGGAGGGCTTCGGAAGGATGCAAAAAATGCGATCGAGTCCCCGTCGAAGAAAAGGTCGCCGCGATCTTGCGACCGATCAGACCCGCCTTGCCTATCCCACAAACAATCAGATTGCCTCGCATCGAAGCGATCTTGTCGGCAGCCAAAACAAACTCTTCATCCATCATGTGGGCTAGTTGCATCAGGGCGCTGACGCCATGCTGGACAACCGACACGCCCCGGGCCAGTTGCTCTTGGCGATCCTTGGCCTGCCTGTGCCCTCTACGTCTAGGAGATTCCATGCGACGCGCACCATCCGTGTTCGCGAGAGTCGTTTTTTGCTAAACAAGAACCATGCAACGTTGCTCGAAACGATGAGCCTGCGCCGGTTCGCCGAGCAAAAGCGTAGCATTTTCCCGCGATCAAGCCAACCTCGATGCTCGCCGTCCCCGATGCTCACAACAAAGAAAACTGGGGAATGCTAGCGTTTCTCGCGAACCTAGCCCCTGCTTCGTCCAGATCGACCACCCCGTTTTGGCCCGCCGCCACTCTTCGGGCCTCCCCGCTTTGGCCCACCGCTCCTCGGACCGCCACTCCTCGGGCCACTGCTCTTCGGGCCGCCACTCCTCGGGCCGCTACTCCTCGGGCCGCTACTCTTCGGGCCGCTACTCTTCGGGCCGCTACTCCTCGGGCTACCACTCCTCGGGCCGCTACTCTTTGGGCCGCTACTCTTTGGGCCGCCACGTTTCGGGCCGCCTCTGCCCCTTGTGGGTTTTTCGGACCCGTAGTCACCGAGTCCCATTTCGACAAGCTCCGATTGACTATCTCGTTTTGAGCCACTGGATTTCCTTCCGCCGCGTTTCATGCCCGAAGGTTTTCGACCGCCACTCTCGCTGCTATCTTTTTGCCCTCCATTTTTTTGCCGTCCATTTTTTTGCCCAACCTGTTTTTGCCCTACCTGTTTTTTCCGGCCATTGCTCTGCCCGGCACGGGTTGGTTTTCCAGGACCTTTCTGCGGTGAGTGATCCTGATCCTCATCCTCGATGTCATCATAATCTTCGTCTTGGTCATCGTCATCGGAATCGAACAGTTCGAATTCGATCCCCTGGGAATCAGCTGCAAGAGCATCCTCTGAATCCTCTTCTTGGCCGATGACGCTGCCGGTTTTCTTTCGGGGGATGAACAAGTACTCTTCGTCGGAGTCTTGGCCGTTGGAGTTGTCCGGGCCTTGGTCTCGGATGAGGATCATTTCATCGTTCTGATTTTCGATCGGTTGATCGTCGAGGTCTTCGTCGTAGTCAAGACGGTTTGTAGAAAGACTGGGGAATTTGTCCGACGGCTTGCCTGCGGCTCTGCCGGCTTTGACTGGTTTGCCAAATTTGTTCGTTTGGCCTTTGGGGGTATCTTGGCTGGTCGTTTCGGTGGTTTGTGTAGCTGCGGAAAGTTTCTTGCGCGCCTTGCGCGCAGCTTTCCTCTCGCGTCGGATATCCTCGACGGCTTGGTAGAGTCCTTGAACCTCGTGGTTGGACAAAGGCCTATAAGCACCTTCGGGCAAATCGGCCAGTTTCAGCGGGCCGATGGCGATGCGTTTGAGTGAGACCACTTTGTGACCGAGCCGAGCTAGCACGCGTCGGATTTCGCGATTCTTGCCTTCGCTGAGTGTGAGTTCCAGCTCGGTGCTGGACTTTCGGACTTTTTTGAGTTTGGCTTGATCGACCTGCGTTTTACCTTCGGCAATGTAGATCCCCCGCTCGAGCCGCTTGAGGGCATCGAGCTCGACTTGGCCGACGACGACAACCGAGTAGCGTTTGGGGATTTCGTGTTTGGGGTGAGCGAGTTGTTGGGCCAGTTCGCCGTCGTTGGTCAGGAGGATCAATCCGGTGCTCGATGCATCGAGTCTTCCGACTGGGAACAAGCGTTGTTGGTTGGGTACAAAGTCGATCACGCGAGGTCGGCCTTGGGGATCGCGATTGGTGCACAGGACTCCTTCGGGTTTGTGCAATGCGTAATAGACCGGACGGTGCTGTTTGAGCAGCTCTCCGTCGACACTGATCGAAGCGGTGGACAGATCGACCTTCACACCGACTTGGGTGACGGTTTGTCCATCGATCTCAACGCGTCCTTGTTCGATCAGTTCGTCGACGTGGCGGCGTGATCCGAGCCCGGATGCGGCTAGGACTTTGTTGATGCGTTGCAAGCTTGGGGTCGGTTCGGGTTTTGGGGAATCTGGGCGGGCTTTTCGCGGTGACATCGGATCGTTCCTTGGTGGGTTGTGTCGGTATGCTATGCCGTGCTGGCTTTAGGATGCTTGGGATGGGATCGTCTCTAAGACAAATTCGCGAACATCCCCTTCGGGTGTCGACTGCCAGACTCGCTGTGTATGGAGTTCTAAAGCGGTCAACCATTTTCCGCCGTAGCAAAAGGTGTCGATGCAGGTCAGTTGTGGAAGTTGCACGATTTGACCTTCGGGGTGGTGGGTATGCCCCATGACAACGTGTTTGCCAGAAAAATGGGGTTTGGGGGTCATGTGGGAGATTTTGACCCATCGGAGCAAGTCGACCGATTGGTTTTCCATGCGCATCTGGGAATCGTAGTTGGCATGGACGACGATATGCGTTGGAGATTCGTAATAGGGCAAAAGGGATTCGAGAAACTCTCGGTGGGAATTGGGGATTACCGACAAGTCCCCTTCAAAGCCGTAGCTTTCCATGGTGTTGTGACCTCCATGGTTGAGCCAGCCGAAGGGTTCGCGGCGTCGGTCCAAGACCCCGAGCATCATCTCTTCGTGGTTTCCCATCAGAGGAAACAGTTGTGTTTTTTCTTTGAGCTCCATCATTCGCTCGATGACACCTTTGGAGTCCGGGCCTCGATCGATGTAGTCACCGACGGGTACGAGGATATCGTTTTTCGTGGGTTCGATAGCAGCCAGCAGCGCATCGAGCGCCCTCAGGCAGCCGTGGATATCACCGATTGCGATCGTTCGTGTCATAGGAAAATCAAGCGTCGAAAAAGAGCTTCCTCGGGAAGCTTTGAGTGAGTGTTTTGCTGGAGGTATCCCCGTCGAGGATCCATCAAGATAGGTAGAAAAGGACCTATCGACTACAGCAATTCCACGGGCATCTTGCGAAACGACCCAAGGACTTGTCCAAAAACAGGCTAAAATCCGCGGTTTGTCGTTTTGCCACTTGGACCCAGCCAGCCAGATATGCACCCGAGTTTGCTCCCGTTGGAAACCCTACAGCAGCAGTGCCGATGGAGCTTTTCTCGCGCCAGCGGACCAGGGGGACAGCACCGCAACAAGGTCGAGACTTCCGTGGTGATAGAACACCTCGCGAGCGGCATTCGGGCCAGCGCCAGCGAAGAGCGCTCGCAACACAGGAACCGGCAAGTCGCTTTGCAGCGGCTGCGCTGTGCGCTTGCGGTCGAATACCGCGACCCGGTTGGAGGCGATCCGGTTGGAGGCGACCTGGTCGAACGTCCTGCGTCGGAGCTCTGGCGAGCCTACTGTCGCTCGGGCAAGATCCGCGTCTCGGCCGACAACGAACACTTTCCTTGTCTGCTGGCCGAAATCTTCGAGGTCTTGACCGGCTCGAATTACGACTTGGCCGAAACGGCCAAGCGTTTTGGAACATCGTCGACGCAGTTGGTTCGATTTCTTGGGAGCTACGCGCCGGCCCTAGCTCGTCTGAACGCTGCGTTGGTCGCACGGGGCCTATCACCCCGCAGGGCGGACTAGGGGCTAGCCGATCTCTACGCGGCGACGACCGAGTTGTTCTTGGAGTCGCTGGACGATGCTCGTGTGCATCTGGCTTACTCGACTTTCGCTCAGGTCAAGGGTTGCACCGATTTCCTTCATCGTCATTTCTTCGTAGTAGTAAAGAATGATGATCAGCCGTTCATTTCGATTCAGCCCTTTGGTGACCAGTCGCATCAGATCGCTTTTGCCGCTGCGTCGAGTGGGGTCTTCGCTGCGTTTGTCTTCGAGAACATCGATTTCGCGGATGTCCTTGTAGCTGTCGGTCTCGTACCACTTTTTGTTCAGCGACACGAGTCCCACGGCCGACGCATCGACCTTCATCTTCTCGAGTTCATCGATCGAGATACCCATGTACTCAGAGAGCTCGTGGTTGCTCGGAGCGCGGCCATACTTGGCCTCGAGCAATTTGGTGGCTTCATTGAGCTTGCTCGCTTTGCTTCGGACCAAGCGTGGTACCCAGTCCATGGTGCGAAGTTCGTCGAGCATCGCGCCTCGGATCCGAGGCACGCAGTAGGTTTCGAACTTGACCCCGCGTTCCATGTCGAAAGCGTCGATCGCATCCATCAGTCCAAAGATCCCGGCGCTGATCAGATCGTCCAGTTCCACTCCTTCGGGGAGTTTTGACCTCAGCCTCTCGCCGTTGTAGCGAACCAGCGGCGTGTATCGCTCGATGAGTTGATTTCGCAGTGGAATGTTGGTCGGATCGGCCTTGAACTTTACCCAGACCTCGGTCATATCAGCATTTTGAAATGCGGTCGATGCCATCCGAACCTCCATGATGTGTTGGCTTATTCCTCAATTACCCACCGATATGCGGCCGTGCATGGGTTCCGAAGTGACTCGGAACGGCGAGTAGATCCGGGGACTCTAACGAGTTGAGCGAGCCAATTCCACATCAGTTAATCAAAGCTTCAGAAATCTGGTTTGACTGTCTTTCCCAGATTACCGAGTCGACGTTAACGCGAGGCAGAAGAGGGGCTCCGATCGCTCTGACCGGTCAATTCGCATGCAAGGGCTCCGGCGGTCCACCCAACGAGAGATGCTAGAAGCATCGCAGCCAAGGCTCGGATCAACACCCATTCGACATCCCAGTCCTCAAGCCATCCGAGCAAAAGCTGGAGGATCAAGGCGGTGTAGCCAAAAATAGCTGCTGTCCTACGGGCCATCGCTGTTCTCGCGAGTGTGCTTTACAATTCCCTAGTGGCAAACAAGGGGCGTTTTGCTCAAAAAACAAAACTCCACTTTGTCCGCAAAGTTTCTATCGGCGTAGAATGAGCGGACTGTGCAGCCAATACGAAAATTTTTAAGGACTCCTAACCGATACAGACGGAATAAATTCTCCAATGTCTAAACAACACTCTCCCGGTTTCCTAAAGATCGTCAACGAAGCCCGAGCCAATATCGCCGAATGCTCGGTCGACGTGCTCAAGCAAAACCTCGACAGACAAAACCACGACAGGGCGACTCGGCCGGTCCTGATCGATGTTCGCGAAGAGAGCGAGTTTGCTGCTGGGCATGTTCCAGGTTCGGTCCATCTGAGCAAGGGGATCATCGAGCGAGATATCGAATCGATGTTCCCGGACCATGCTAGCGAATTGTACCTGCTGTGCGGTGGTGGCTTTCGATCCGCCTTGGCCGCTGATAATCTGCGCAGGATGGGATACACTCGAGTCACAAGCGTCAATGGCGGCTGGAGTGCTTGGACATCGGCCGGTTACCCAATTAGCAAACCCCAATGAAAAACCCCCAGTGAGCCTAAAGCCTCATGAAAATTGAACGCTCGGTATGGATCGGCTCGTCGAGCGACACCGTTGCTGCCAACACCCTAGGTTGGAGATGCACGACTCCCGCCAAAATCAATCTATTTCTGGAAGTCCTTGGCAAACGGCCCGACGGATACCACAACCTCGATACGGTCATGCTCGCGATCGATCTGACCGACACTCTGGAGATCTACCCCACGCACTCCGATGCCCTCACAATGCAACTGGATCTCTCTGAGGCTCAAGCGGTTGGCAAGGAGGATTTAGCCAAGGTCGATCGAACTTGGCAGATCCCCACCCACGGCGCTTCAACGACTGGGAACCTTGTCCTTCGCGCTCTGGAAGCCTTGCGTGAAGAATTGCACTCTCTCGCAAAATCACCGGCATCAACCACGGGACGAGGTGCGCATGTGATTTTGAAAAAAAGAATTCCCAGCCAAGCGGGCCTTGGAGGCGGTAGTAGCGATGCTGCAGCTGCTCTGGTCCTAGGCTCATTGCTCTGGCATCAAACCTACGATCCAACCCTGCTCGGGGTTCTGGCAAGCAAGCTCGGTAGCGATATCAACTTCTTTCTCGAAGGGCACAACGGCAGGAACTGGACGGCTCGATGTACCCAACGCGGAGAGATCGTCCAGCCCGTTGCCAACCGATACCAAGTCCATGGTCTGATCGTCCATCCGCCAGCGGGTTGCTCGACGTCCCAAGTTTTCTCACGCGTAGGCGAGACGATCGCAGACCGCGCGCAAGCCCTTAGCCCAGATGCCCTGCTTGAATGCTTGGCCAATTGTCCAGAGGATCCCAACCATGCAGCACGGCTGGCTCGACTACTGTATAATCGGTTGGACGTTGCCGCTGTGCAAACCACCCAGTGGGTCGAGCAAGCCGCTCGGCGGATCGATCGATACAATTCGTTCGGTCAATGCCTCAGCGGCAGCGGTTCGGCCCGCTTTTGCTTGTGCCGCGACCGCCCCCAGGCCGAGACAATGGCGATGGAGTTACAACGAGAAGGCGAATTTCGGGCTTATCCGTTCTCAGCATGGACAAGCCCCTCGATTGCCGACCAAGTAGCTCTGGCCGAACAGGTCTCGCACTGCGGCGTTCGATCATCGAGAGATATCGAAGCTGATTCGACGATTCAACGGACTGAGTGAAACATCAAGATGGATATTACCGAGGTTCGCATCAAACTCATGGAGGATTCGGAGGACCGACTCCGGGCCTTCTGCTCGATCACCTTCAACCAAGCGTTCGTGGTCCGGGACCTAAAGATCATCGAGGGGACCAACGGGCCCTTCGTCGCCATGCCCAGCCGCAAGATGACCGCCCGCTGCGGACGCTGCGGTTCGAAAAACCACATGCGCAGCAACTACTGCAATCAATGCGGCAGACGATTGCGAGGGGCCCAGGACCTTCAGGACATCGAAGGAGCATCGAACAAGCTCTATGCCGATATTGCCCATCCAATCAATCAAGCTTGCCGTGATTTAATCCAACAAGCCGTCCTCCGCGAGTACCAACTCGAACTCCAGCGAGCCATGCAGCCCGGATACGTCTCTCGCTACGACGAAGAGTACGTCGAGTACATCCCCCACCTGCCTCAAACTCCGACCACCGCTGCGCCACGGCCAGCCGAACGACCTCTAGCCGAAAGATCCATAGCGCAAACGCCCATCCCTCGGCCGCACATGCTCGATGAGCCCGCAGCATCAGATCCGGTCCAAGAGCCCAAGTCCCCCGAGAACCCTTTTGGGAACGGGATTTTTTAAGCGGCAAAACAAACCGCACAGCGGCTTAACCTTTGCGAGTAAACTCGCCGGCCAAGACCCGTTTTTCGATCGACTCGATCTTGTCCAAACGCCTCGCATGCCTGGGTTGCGGGCTGTAGCTTGCACCCAAAAACGCTCTGATGATTTCAAAGGCCAGTTCCGGACCGATCACCCTAGCACCGATGCACAGCACGTTCATGTCATCGTGCTCGACACCCTGCCGAGCCGAATAGGTGTCGTGGCACAAGCTCGCCCGAATCCCCGGAAACTTGTTCGCTGCGACGCTGACCCCCACGCCTGACCCGCAGACCAAGATCCCTCGATCGATTTGGCCATCGATGATCTTTTTGGCAACAGCCTCGGCGAAATCGGGAAAATCGCATGACTCCGGGGAGTAGGTTCCGCAATCGACAGCTTGGACCCCAAGGTCGGCGAGGAATTTAGCAACCTCGTTCTTCATTGAAAAACCAGCATGGTCCCCAGCAATCGCGTAACGTATGGTTTGGCTCATAAAGTCTCTCGGATTTGTAAAAATGCGCCGTTGCCGTCCGAAGGCTTCGCGGTTACACTTCTGCCCTTCGGTTTGAAGGGTTTTCGGGCAAACATCGTCGTTTGCCCCCCGCGATCCGCTCCTCGTTTTGACTGGTCGTTTCGGCCCGAACTCCCCTTGTTTTATCGCTAATAAGGAGCCCAGACAATCGACTTAAGCCTTGGTTGATCGGTTTCCTGCCCGCGATTTTGGGATTTCTGTAGCGTCGTACGGACCAGCTCATTAGGTCTGTTTCCCATGGTCAACCGCTCTTTGGTCCGCTCTCTGGACGATGATTCCCTCGAAAACGAACTCGCCGATATGTTCGGCGACTCGGCTGAAGAACTCCTGCTGGATTCCCTCGAAGACGCCAATAAACAGTTTGACGTCAACCAAATTGTCGAAGGAAAAATCGTCGAAATCAATGAAGAATTCGTCGTCGTCGACGTCGGATTCAAGAGCGAAGGGGCCATTCCCAAGAACGAATGGGAAGAGGGCGAAGAGCCTCCACAAATCGGCCAGGTGATCAAAGTCTTGATCGAAGAGGTCGAAGACCAAAACATCCTCGAAGAAGCTCGGAACATGATCGTTCTGAGCAAGCGCAAAGCCGAAAAGATCATCCAGTGGGAAAAGATGATGGCTTCGGTCCAAGAGGGCCAAGTCGTCACCGGGACCGTCACCCGCAAAATCAAAGGTGGTTTGCTGGTCGATATCGGCGTGAATGTCTTCTTGCCAGCTAGCCAAGTCGATATCCGTCGACCAAACGATATCGGCGATTACATCGGTCGAGTCGTGCAGTGCGAAGTCCTCAAGATCGACGAAGCTCGCCGCAACATCGTTGTGAGCCGACGATCCCTGATCGAAAAGCAACGCGAAGAGGATCGCGAGCACCTGATGGCCGAATTGGAAATCGGGCAAATCCGCAAGGGTGTCGTCAAGAACATCGCCGACTTCGGCGCGTTCGTCGACCTCGGTGGCATCGATGGCCTGCTCCACATCACCGACATGAGCTGGGAGAGAATCGGGCATCCAAGCGAAATGGTTGCCATCGACCAGGAGATCGAAGTCAAGATCCTTCAAATCGATCGCGAAAAACAAAAGATCGCCTTGGGTCTCAAGCAAAAGCAAAACAACCCATGGACCAACATCGCCGAGAAGTATCCAGTCGGTTCGACCGTCCCTGGAGAAGTCGTCAATGTCATGAGCTACGGGGCTTTCGTGAAACTCGAACCAGGCATCGAAGGCCTCGTTCACATCAGCGAAATGTCTTGGACACGGCGAATTAACCACCCTAGCGAAATGGTCCAAATCGGCGACAAGATCGACGTCCGTATCCTGGGCGTCGATCCCCAAGGCCAACAGCTGTCTCTAGGTATCAAACAAACCCAAGCCAACCCTTGGGACGATATCCTACAACGCTACCCAGAGAACTCGGAAGTCGCCGGCAAGGTCCGAAACCTGACCAACTACGGTGCCTTCATCGAACTCGAAGAGGGGATCGATGGACTGCTCCACGTCTCGGATATGTCCTGGACCCGAAAGATCAGCCATCCGAGCGAAGTGTTGCAAAAGGGCCAGCAGATCAAATGCCGTGTTCTGAGCGTCGACCAAAACCGCCGACGTATCGCCCTGGGTATGAAACAACTCGACGACGATCCATGGAATACCAGCATTCCAGAGAAGTACAAGCCCGGGCAACTGGTCCGTGGCAAAGTCACCAAGATCACCAACTTCGGTGTCTTCGTCGGCTTGGAAGACAACCTCGAAGGTTTGCTACACATCTCGGAACTCTCCGATAACAAGGTGGAAAACCCAGAGGATCTCGTCAAGGTTGGCGATGAAATCGATGTCAAGGTCCTGCGTGTCGACAGCGACGAACGCAAGATCGGACTCTCTCGACGACGCGTCGATTGGACCGATGAGCAAATTCGAAACGAAGCTGAGAAAGAGCAACAGCAACAACAAGTCAAAGAGGACAAGAAGTCCGAGCTCAAGGGCGGACTGGGCTCCGAAGGGCCATTGTTCCCAACCGGCGAGTAGCCCTTTCGATCAAAATGAAACCCTCAAAAGCGTCGCGGATGATTCAAGCATCCGCGACGCTTTTTTTTGCGATCCTCGATCGTCACCTTACTGTAGGCCTGCTAGTTCTTTTTGGGAGGATTCGATCTGACTCTCAAGCTCGTCAAGCTTCCCTAGATACCGCGTGTGGACAAGGCGATAATCAACTCGGCCTACTACATCCCCGGATATGGGGGTCATTCACAAGTTTCGAGCGTGCGTTCGTCTCGGTTAAGGCGATCCAACCTCGGCGACCGTTGATCCGTCTGAGAGGCTTTTGCCTGCTCCTTCCAAGCGCGCGGCTGCTTGTGTTGTCGTTGAGTTCTTCGAAGTTATTGGGCTGTTTGGTTTTAGCCCGGAGGGCGGGGAGCCAGAGGCTCCAGAGAGTAGATGGGAGAGAG
>CAILTZ010000459.1 GCA_903837255.1 uncultured Pirellula sp.
ATGGGGTCAGGGGGGCAATGCAGATGCGCCAGTAGGACGTCGCAGGTAGCTGGAAGTTACGCCTCCACCGGACGAGTCCGGTGTTAGGCTCCGAGCGCACCTGTGATGACGTGGAGCCACTAGAGAACTGGTCCAAACATCGCCACCGCATTGTTGAAGAATCGTCGAGAGACGGGCCACGCGTTGACTTGTTCCAAGGTCACCTCGTGGGATTGCCACTGGTAGGACAATTGCCGTTCGCGGATCTTTCTCGTCAGCTCCTCATCGTGGAACAAGATATTGTTCTCGTAGTTGAGTTCAAAGCTTCGACGGTCCAAATTGGCCGAACCGATGAGCCCCATCTGCTCGTCGATTGTCAGTGACTTCGTGTGCAGCAATCCACCTTCGTATTGAAAGATCCGAACACCGGCTTCGAGCAAGGCGCTGTAGTAACTATGGCTGGCCGCAGCGACGAACCATGAGTCGTTTTTGGCCGGGACGATCAAGGTCGTCTCGACCCCCCTCCGACCGCTTGCGCAAAGTGCCGCTTGCATGGCTTCGTCTGGGACGTAATACGGCGTGGTGATGCGCAGTTCGTGCCTAGCGGTATACATGAGCGACTCGAACATCTCGGGCATGGCCGAGTAGCGAACGGTCGGACCTGTCCCGATGACTTGGGCGACAAATCCTGGGCGATGATCGGTCCAAGGCTCCATGATTAGGCCTTTGAGGTCCTCGTCAACGTGCGCCATCCAGTCGGAAGCAAACAGGATCTGATTTTGCCGAGCGATTGGGCCTTCGAAACGGACCATGGCGTCGACCCACGGTGCGTATTTGGGCTTCACGAGGAATTCAGGGTCCGCGCAGTTTTGGCTGCCACAGTAGGTGATCCGATTGTCGATGACTAAGATCTTGCGGTGATTGCGAAGATCGACACGTGTCCACAAGGTTGCCAGTGGTGTTCTTCCGATCGGCAATGCGACGGCCGTCTTGGCGCCCGAATCCTGCATGGCTTTCCAAAGCTCTGAACGAATCATGATTCGCGAGCCGAGTCCGTCGGCCATGACCCTGCAGACGACCCCCCTTTTGGCTGCCCGGCAGATAGCTTCGGCCATCTTCGTCCCGCTGTGGTCGTTTAGCCAGATGTAAAAATTAATATGGACATGATTTTTCGCAGCATCGATATCTCGAACCATCGAGTCGATCGCGGTCGAGGAGTTTTCCATCAAGTCAGCGGAATTCCCACCGATTGGGTCAAACCGATTGATCGAGTATCCGACTTTAAAAACGTGGTCAAAGCGTGTGTTTCCAAGTGGCTGAATCTCGCGCACGGACATCCCCGGAATGACTTTCGGGGCCGGCATTTCCTTGAGCACCGCTTCCACGCGGGCGATGCGAGATCGGCCGATGCTGATCGAACCCAATAGAAGATATGCGATGATCCCGACGACGGGTGTGGTCACCAAGACAACGATCCAAGCGACCCGAGAGGATGGGTCCCTGTGTGGACGCAAGATGGCTTGGACGATCAGAGCACCTTGGAGTGCGAAGTGCAAAACCACTCCAGCGATGACCATCCACATGGGTTCCATAGCAGCTTCAAATCTTTCTGGAGAATCAGGCGGGCATGATGGTCCGTTTTAGCTAGGCTCGTTTTAGCTACGGTCTAAGGGTGCTAGTTCCAGAACGGGTGGCATGGGGCAACCCAGGGCATCGGAAATGACTCGCAAGAGTTCCACTTCGTTGATCGTCGAGCGCTGGTCATGGACGATGCAAGCGCAGAAGGCGTCCAGAATAGGACGCTTGAGCTTCACATCCACCTTGGCCAACAAGTCCAATGCAACGTCGAATTGCTTCAATGTACATTGGTCGTGATCGATTAGTGCGGCCGGTTTTGTCTTTCGAAAAAGCCTCTCATCAACGGCCTTCCAACCCGCGAGAAAGGAGGGTTCTGCATGGACATTTCCGCCGACATGAGCCAGAGTCGAAAGGACTTGGATGAAGGCTCTTTCGAGCTGATCATCCGACGGCGCAGATGCCGCAGGTTCATTGGTGCGTAGGACAATTCTGCGGGTGATGAAGCGTTGCAACGCGTATTCGAAGATTGTCCAGCGACGGTCCGCATCGATCAGACGTCGAACGAGAGTCCGAAACGCACCGGTTTGAGAATCCGATAGTTGGTCCAATGCCGGCAGGGCCATGCAGGCCAGGGGCAAACGCTGCTCGACGAGCAGAGCATCGGTTTTCGGTAAGATTTTTTGGGTGTGGTCCGCGATCCCCTTGGGCGCCGATTTTTCTAGCAACGCTAGTTGAGCTGTGCGTGTGCTGTCGGACGCCGGTGCGCACAGCAGCGCGTAGACAATCGCCATGGCCCCGAACGGTTCGTGAACCTCGGCGATGAGCATCTCATCGATCTCTTCCATGAGCCGATTGGCTTGCTCAATGTGCTGGTCCTCAGGGTTTCCGATATGGTTGATCGCATCTTTAGGGTGGGCTTCGAAATGCTGTACGCCCGCCACGGCAGCTTCGTGAGCCGAGGAACCCGAGGCGTTGGTCGCATTGCGTTGGAACCCCAGCGTTCGAGGATCGACGATATCGCTCTCGGAGTGGGTCATGACCTGTGTGGCCTCGAACTTGCCGCTGAAGGTTGGCTCGATGCGTTGGATCCGAAGTTCCAGAGGGGGGTGGGTTGCGAAGAACTGAGCTGCCAGGCCCTGGCTGAAGAACAGGTGAGAGGCTTCTTTGGCATAGGTCGCTTGGACGATCGATTTCTTTTTCCAGCCCCCGATCCGTTTCAGGGCTCCGGCGATTCCGAGCGGGTTGCGTGTGAATTGGACCGCCGACGCATCGGCCAGGAATTCTCTTTGTCTCGATACGGCGGCTTGGATCAGCCCTGCAAAAAACACCCCGGTGTATCCGATGCCCAGGAGCATGGCCCCAAAGACCAGCATCGCGACGACAAAGGCAACAGCACCTTTGGCATCGTCGTCTTTGCCGGAGGATCGAACGGGCATTTGTGAAGCGATCCTGAAGAGACCGTAGCCGAGCATTGCGATCAGCAGGATCCCATGCAGGAGTCCAATCAGGCGGATATTGAGTTTCATATCCCCGTTGAGGATGTGGCTAAACTCGTGTGCGATGACTCCTTGGAGTTCGTCGCGTGAAAGGGTTTCGATACATCCTCGGGTGACACCCACGACGGCATTTTGAGGCGTGGTCCCGGCGGCGAATGCATTGATGCCTTGCTCGTTCTCCAGCACATACACCGGAGGTACAGGAGTTCCCGAGGCCAGTGCCATCTCCTCGACGACGTTGAGCAGGATCCGCTCTTCGAGGTTTCGAGTATTGGGCAGGACTTTGATGCCCCCGAGCTGCACAGCTACCGACGATCCATCTCCGGACAGGAGCCAAGTTTGATAGAGGCTACCCGAGGCGATGACCGCCCCAACCGAGAGGATGACTCCTACGAGCAGTTCGGGTTGGAAGCTAAAAAAGTCGATCGCATTGGGCTTGTTCTGGGTACTGAATGCAAGGACCGACATCAAGGCAAAGTAAACCGTTGCCATGATGATCAAGACGGTGATTACGAAATAGAACACCAGCAAGCCAGTGTGTTTTCGAGCTCGGTCTTGATGAGCAAAAAAGTCCACAGCACGCCCTCAATAGGAGTTACCAATCCAAGCCCATAGGATGAATGACTTGCAAGTACCCTAGAACGAAACCTTGACCGGTTCTCGCTGCTCAGGTTCGGCGAGTTCCCACAGCGAAGCGCGTTGGAAGTTTCCGAAGCCTGCGATCAAGTTGCTCGGGAACGTTTCGGTAGCGATGTTGTAGGAGGTGACAGCATCGTTGAAGGCTTGGCGAGCAAACGAGATTTTGTTCTCGGTGCTGGTGAGTTCTTCTTGCAGCGCGAGCATGTTTTGGTTGGCCTTCAGGTCCGGATAGGCTTCGGCAAGACCGATGAATCGGTTGAGGGAACCTGCTAGGGCGACTTCGGCGGTCGAGAGGTCTTGCATCGCGGATGGATCACCGGGATTGGCGGCGGCTTTCTGGCCGGCGGACATGGCGGTATTTCTAGCCTTGATCACCGCATCGAGAGTCTCACGCTCGTGCTTCATGTACCCTTTGGCGGTTTCCACTAGGTTTGGGATCAGGTCGTAGCGGCGTTTGAGCTGGACGTCGATCTGGGCAAACGCGTTTTGGAAACGGTTTTTCAGGGTCACAAGACCGTTATAAAGGCCGATTAGATAGAACAAGAACAAGACCGCCAGCACGGCCGCGATCAGCAAACCAATCACAATTCCACTCATGTTTCTTCTTTTCCTTATCGATTTCGTCTACTTTGAGAACTGACTTTGACCTTGTGAGAATCGGCCTTTGTGGAAATCCGCCTTCGAATTCTACCTCTGATTCTAACTCCGGTGATTCTAACATCGAGAGCCCCTGGAAATCAGGCCATGTTCAAAGTTGGCAGATTTCGTGCCCCGACTGGTCGGCTAAACCAGAATTTAACGTGAAGTTTCGCTTCGACGGACTCATTTCCATAGCTTGCTGATCAAGTCCGCGATGGTCGGATCGTGTTTGGTGAGTTGCTCGCGCGTGAACGGGTAGAAGTCGTTGGTCGAAAAGAACGCTTCGGTCGATTCGGCAAAATACTCTGCCGGGTTGCTCATGGCATAAGCCCGCGACTGCTTGGAGGTGCCGTCCCCAAAGCGCTGCTCGACACTCTGGTAGTTGCCAGCACCCTTGGCTTGATCGTAGGCTTGCTGGATCAGTGGATTGGAAAAACCTTGGTCCAAGAACTGATCATGGTAGGCGTGTGCCAGTTCGTGTAGAGCGAAATTTGGCATGCGTCGGAACTCGGACTCGAAAATCCCAATGTTGGAAAACTCGACCCCTTTGACCATGGCCTCATCGCGAGAGTGCTCTTTGAGCCAGCCGGCCCCTGGATGGTACTCGGCCCTGGGCTGCTCGTTGGGATAAACGGGCGAAAACCACAGTGGAACCGTGCGGAGTTTTTCTACGGCACTGGGTGGAACTACTCGCACGACCTCGTCGAGTTGCTTTTCCAGGATATCGAGGGCCAGTTTGAGTTTTTCCGGATCGGAGTCCTTGAGTTCCCTGCGGATGTGAAGCTTCCAGCCCAGCCGCTGGGTTTGGTCGTACTGGTATTTCTGCTCGTTGCCAGCTTTCTCTGGGCCAGCTTTCTCTGGGCCAGCTTTCTCTGGGCCAGCTTTCTCTGGGCCAGCTTTCTCTGGGCCAGCTTTCTCTGGGCCAGCTTTCTCTGGATCATCAGCCCCGATGGATGAGTTTTCGTTGGCTGAAACCAAGTTGGTTGAAAAAACGAGAAAAAACGGGGTGAGGGTCAAAATTCGCAAGCATCGCAAGCATTCTGGCAACATGAGGATCCGATTCTCCTGGAATAATCGTTCGCGTCGGTAAACTTGGATTTCCTTGACCAAAAAGATCGGATGGGTAAGTTATTCCGACAAGCCAAAGGATTTCGCTAAGATATCCTTTGCTCACCACTTCGAGAAGACTTCAGATAGACTTCTAGGCCCCTCCTAAACGCTTGAGCGCGATCCCCCTATGCTTGGATTCAACCGGCTGAGTATCCAGTCCAAAATGATCCTTCTTTTGCTGCTCGTGGCCCTCAGCGCCTGGGCGCGATGGCTTGGGTC
>CAILTZ010000460.1 GCA_903837255.1 uncultured Pirellula sp.
CGAACGCAACCAACTGACAATGGTTTCGCAAGCTTCTATGACTTCCAACTGCAGGAACACGACGAGGTTGTATGGCGATTGGTCTCGATTCAATTTGAGCCAACAATCACCACCGCAAACCTCACTCGGAAGCTTGCCCTGCGCGCGGCCCGCTAAGCATGAGTCCACCATCGCCTACGGCTTTTTGATCGCATAGAGGGCTTGGTAAGTGCGGATGTACAAAACTCCGTCGGCAACGACCGGGCTGGCCGTAATCGCTTCTTGCATCTGGTTGGTCGAGACGATCTGAAAGTCTCGACCAGCCTTGACCACGGTGCAATGCCCATCGTTTGACGCAAAGTAAATATGACCGTCGGCATACGTCGGACTCGATCGATGCTGCCCGGTATAGGTCCTCTGGAAGTATACTTCCTGGCCGGTCTTGTGGTCCAAACACTGCAACTTGCCATCCTTGTGCAAGATATAAACCAATCCATCGACCACCAACGGGATCGATACATCCGGTGTACGTGGGATGTTCCATGCCAACACCTCCGGCTTCGAAGAACTCTCCCCCTGCAACGACTCGTTGACCTTCAAGGCCACCATCGGCCCCTCCTTGGCGGTCGGAACAAGGATCGATCCGGGGATCACCAATGGCGATGCAACGAATCGAAAGGTCGGATCACTCTGCTTGGGATTGATCTTCGTCGGCCCATTCAAGTCCCCAAATCGCCAAAGCTCTCTGCCATCGCTGAGCTGATGGCCGGTGATGCAATCGGCCCCATGGACGACCAAAAACTCTTGCTTGCCATCGCGATAAATAAAGGGCGATGCATACGAGTGCTTGCACTCAAACTCAGCCTGCGTGATCCGATCGACCGACCAAACGGTCTCCCCGGTCTTCTTGTCGAGCTTGATCACCTTGCCTGTCCGAGTGTTGTCGTCTCGACGCATCGGACCATGCAACAACTGCAAATACAACCCGTCGCCATCGAGAACCGGGGTGCTTGTCATGCCGAACTGTATGTCGAGCTTGCCAAACTTGTCATTCACATCGATCTTCCAGACCGGCTGGCCATCGACGGTATAACAAGCCAATATGCCCGTTCCAAAAAAACACCAAACGTGCTTGCCATCGGTGCTCGGTGAGGGAGATGCCGAGTTGCCTTCGCCCGCCCGAGCGTCCTGATTCCCCGAACCGACCTTCTGCTGCCAAAGGATCTTGCCATCCTTGGTGCTCACTGCAATAAGAACCAGATCGTCTCCTTGGGCACTGGTCAAAAAGATCCGGTCGCTCCACACCACCGGTGTGGCTCCGGCCTGGCCAGGCAACTCGCATCGCCACATGACGTTGTCTTTCGCAGACCATTGGGTCGCGATATTCTTCTCTGCCGAAACGCCGTCGTTCTTGGGCCCACGCCATTGCGGCCAATTGTCGGCGAACGCACCAGTGATCGTTCCACAGGCAAGAAGCCCACCGAAGAACATCGCTCTGGTGAAGATTCGGGACTCGGCCAAAGAACTACTATTTCTCGATCGTTGCATGGGAGGGGTACTCATCTAGGGTACGTTGCGGGTGGGAGGGGTTGGATAGGTCGGATATGGCCGCCTGCGGGACTGGCAGTGGGCTTGCAGACTGGCCCCAGTATAATCGGTCATCGCGGTTTTTTGTGTGTCCTGAGGATCTTGTACGGGTTGACTGAGTTTATGACTAAAAATTGCTTGGCATGCCTTGCCGTCTTGCTGTGTCTCACGCAAATACTCGCCCAGGAATCGACCCGCCCGCTGGCCATCACCAAAGTCGAACCTCCCTCATGGTGGACCGGCTCGAGGACCAACCCAATCCGACTGCTCCTGGCCGGACAAGGCTTCAGCGAAGATGTTTTGCTCGCCGCCAATCGCGATGGATTGCAGTTTACGAACCTGAGAGCTAGCCAAAACGGACACTACCTGTTTGCCGACCTGCACATCGCTCCGGACTGCCAACCCGGCCCAGTAAAGATCGAAGTAAAGATCGATGCCAAAATCGATACGGCGAGCAACGGCCCAAACTCGCCGGGCCAGCTCAAATCAATCGGTCAATTCGATTGGCAAGTCCTCGAGCATCCTACGCATCAGCCCGCAGGGTTCGGCCCCGAGGACTTTATCTACTTCCTGATGCCCGACCGATTCTGCGATGGAGACCCTGCGAATAATCGCTCAACGAAATCTCCTGATATCTACGACCGCACCAAGTCGCGGTTCTACCACGGCGGAGATATCACCGGCTTGGCCAGCAAACTCGATTACATCCAAAGCTTAGGGGCCACAGCGATTTGGACGACCCCGATCTACGACAACATCGATGCCCCTGACCTGAAAGAAATGCACCCCGAGCCGGGAGGGACCCAGCGAGTCCCAACCACCGGTTACCATGGCTATGGTGCCATCGATCTATACTCGGTCGATGAGCATTTCGGAACTCTCGACGAACTCAAGTCGTTGATCGACCAAGCCCACCGGCGGGGGATAAAAGTAATCCAGGACCAGGTCGCCAACCACACAGGCCCCTACCACGCTTGGGCCCAAGACCCCCCCACGCCAACCTGGTGGAACGGTACGGCCAAATCCCACCTAAAGAACAATTGGCAAAAATGGACGGCCATGAACCCCAGGGCCGCTTACCAAACCCAACAACTCAATCTCGAAGGTTGGTTTGCCGACGTGCTTCCGGATCTAAACCAAGACGACCCCGAGGTCGCCAAGTACTTGATCCAACACTCGATCTGGTGGCTAGGCGTTGCAGGCTATGATGCGATCCGAATGGACACGCTTCCGCACGTCCCAAGAAAATTCTGGCAGCATTGGGCTAGCTCGGTCAAACGCGAGTTTCCAAACACCAAAGTCCTCGGCGAACTCTACGACCAAGACCCAGTTTTGGTGGCCTATTACCAAGGTGGTCGCCCAGGCCACGACGGGATCGACACGCAGATCGATACGCTGTTTGACTTTGGACTCTTTACTCCAATTCGAAACGCGTTTGCAAAAGGCAAAAGCATCCGTGAGGTTCATCAGATGTTTGCAAGGGACTGGCTATATGTCGATCCAAACCGCCTGGCGACCTTCCTAGGAGTTCACGACATGCCTCGCTTCATGCACGAAAAAGGTGCCACCATCGAGGGACTCCAATCGGCCATGACCCTGATGATGACCAGCCGTGGTACGCCGATCCTCTACTACGGCGACGAACTTGCCATGCTCGGTGGCGAAGACCCTGACAACCGAAGAGACTTTCCCGGAGGCTTCCCCAATGATCCTCGAAACGCCTTCGATGACGCTGGCCGCGAACCCAAAGAGCGCCAAATCTGGAATCACATCGCAAGGCTCGGTGCGATCCGCAAGGAGTACTCTGCCCTAGCCACCGGTAAGTCGCTCGATCTGCTCGATGCCGAGCAGCAGTATGTCTATGCCCGAGTCAGCGACAAACATACGTTGGTCATCGCCCTGAACAACGACACCGAAGCCTCGGTCATCGAATTCGAGGCCGGCCCACTTCAGAGTCAAACATTAGCCAAGGGTTGGTCGTTTCAATGCGATGACCTGCTCGGAGGATCCAACTCTCTGCGCGTTGAGTTCGATACGAGCAACCCCAAGGCTACCATGGTGCCCAAGGCGACGGTCAATCTGCCCGCTCGCTCCAGCGCTGTGTTCTTGTTGCCAGAGTGAATCGATGGGGCCAGTCAGTCAGACCTACCAACGTATCTCAACCGGTGCGCCGGCGCGGACCCCGAGCATCATCGCCGCAGAGTCCTCCACCAAGTGGAGTTTCAAAGGGGCATCCCCGTCGGCAATCGCTATGAGCGTCATGGCCGGTTGCTGGTGATCGTTGCCAAAGATGCCGATGGTCTCGTGCTCTTCGTCGACCAACACCCGAGTCTCGGGCGATCGTGGAATGTCCTTCCATGCTGTCGACACAATATCGGTGACCAAATCTCCGTTGGAGGAAACCTCAACCACCGTTCCTTGAATTCGTCTCGACACGTATGCTGCTCCTGGGAAGTGGCTCTAGCGGCGAATTCGATCTGTTTAGATGTCGCTGTGCAGTTGTTACTGTGCAGTTGTTGCGGGGCCAATTGCAACAACCGCATTTTATACAAAGCTGACAACCCAGGGGGCTAGCACGCAGACCTCGTGCCCAGCGTGCTTCGCGAAAACTTCACAACATTAAGAATTTCTAACCTTCGTCTTTCACCGGATGGCGATCAACCATCCCCGGGGCCCTTTTCGGACCACTCCCAGCCAACGGCCCTGGCCAACGTCCACCACCGGCGCTCCGTCGAGCTCACCTGCGAGCTGAAACGAGTCGTCGAGTTGAAGGCCTCGATCGGTTTTCGAAAACCGGTTGCTGTCGACAAGAACCGAACCGTCGGTTTCGGATCCGATAATTAAAATCTCTCCCGGATCGCCATCGATGGGCCGGAGAAACTGACGGGAATCCAGAAGCGGTTCGGCGATGGAGGGTTGGGCAGATAGCTGAATTCGCAGGACCTTGCTCCCATCGGAAAGCGCTATGGCCTCAATCGGCTCAAAGGTCGCTTGCGACACCCCGGCAACTTCTAGCTGCCCTGTTTTTTCAATCGCCGATTTCGACAGCGTGGCAAAGTCCTCCCGACACATGAGGGTCCCATCGTCGAGCAACAACCCCCAACCGAGCTTTTGTTTGGTCACGGCAAAGCCAAACGAAGTCTGCTTCCAAACTAGGCTCGTGCGGTAACTGACCGGCGATTGTCGCTGAAGCTTGTCCCAGATCGCACCGTAGGGCAACGAGGGTTTCCAGTCGCCCCAATCATCATCGGGCTGTTCATGGAGCACAAACCGCGCCCCGGTGCCAACCACCTTGCCTTTGGAATCCGGGGTGGCAAACTCGATCCCGCCATAGAGAACTTGACTCAACGAATCGGCTTCGAGTTTCAAGCCGGTGATGCCGAGGTTGACGCGCCAACCGCTACGAAGCCAGAACTTGGAGTTCGTGCGCACCAGTTCATGGTACTCCGGATCGATCGCACAGCGGACCAGGACGCTTCGTGCATCGCTTGCCAAAGTCACCGAGAGAACATCGCCGACGTGGAATCCCCGATGTAGGATCGGCGTGCCACTGTCCAAACCGTACCGCTTGGGTGAATCAAGGATAAACTCAACGGCCCCTTCTTTGGGGCGGATCGGGGGTGCCGATTCCAGACCTTGGAAACGCTTGACGCTGTATTTGTCGGCTGGACCTGGCTCCATCGCGATGTATTTCGGACCGACGATGGTATCGAGTCCGCCAACGGTATCAAAGGATACGATCGGTCGAACGATCCAGAAACTCGTTCCATCGGTCACTACGCGGCGAGCGCTGGAATTCAATCGTACCGAGACATGGATTTTGGGCGTGGTATCCCTTGGCGAAGATTCGCCGCTGGAGGACTCGCCCATGAAAGATGCACCAAGGACAATCTTCTCAACGCGGCCAACATCGATCCCACGGTACCGAAGAGCCTCTCCGGGTTGCAGGCCATGCCCCTCCTCAAACTCGATGTGGATCAGTTCTCCTTCATTTTGGTAGGACCGAACAAAGAGCACCAGACTCAGCAGTCCGCACAATGCAGTCACCGCCCAAAGCCACGAATAGCGTCCCCTTTTCTTTAGGATCGGTACTGCCAGTGGAACGGTTTGGTCAATCGAATTGGATTCCATCGCGCGGATTCTCGGTTTTCAACACTTCCGGGGTTCTGTCAGTGGTCCTGAGATTGTACGATACTCGCTAGGCAGAAAAATACTCAAGAACTACGATTCAAACGGTTCCAAGCCATGCACCATGCTTTGCAAATTCTCGGTGGCCATCTAGTTAGTGGCCAAACAATTAGTGGCCGCTTGCTCATCGGACCACTGGCCCATGCCGGGCACGGTCCTGTCGATGCAAACCATCCGGCCCACTACCTGACGGCTCCAGAACACCTCGTTGCGGTCGTTGCAATCGTGGCCTGCGTCGTGATCGCAGGTTGGTTTGCTGCCCGAACGGCTTATCGGATTTCAAAACCGACTTGAATATTGACCGATAGGACCAAGTCGTTGGGGTTGGCTTGAAGAATCCGACGCTCGGTCTTCTCTAGCGCATCTTGGACCGCGTACGGTGTGCTGACCAAGACTCCGTTGACATAGGTCGGTCCGCTGTTTGTGTTGCTTGCGGCCATGGGTTGAATGTTGGAGCTGATCATTCGCACTTCACCGAGCTGCTTGCCGGCCGCGTCTGCCAGACGCTGCGCTTGGCCCTTGGCCTTCTCAAAGCACTTCTTCAATGCTGCTGCCTCTTGGCTCTCGCTCAAGATCCCTACATAAACGACCTGAGAGTCGACCGTGGATACAGGGTTTGAAGTGGAAACATACGCGCTTGCTCCCATCAAGGGCATGATCTGCTCGAGCTCTTCCTCGGACAACTGGACTCTCAGCTTGGTACCCCTGAAGTCTTTGGATTGGGCGAGCCGTCGAAGCTTGGCACCAAACTCGATGCTAACGTCTAGATTCTCTTCGGTCATCGGCCATTCGGCGATGAGCCGATTGGTGGCTGCATGGATGGACGGAAGCGGCTCGGAATCCCCATCGAGCTCCTCCTCTTCCTGGAGCAGCATCTCGCGCAGTCGACCTCTCATCTGTGGATTGTTCACCTGCATCTGCGCCGCTTGGCGACGCATCCACTGTCGGGCGGACTCGGGGTTCTCAACAAACGGTACGGTGTTGGTCAGGATCGGCATGGTCCAACGGTAGCTGCCGTCGGTGCGACCGAGCTCGCTTAGGAGTTTCTCGACCGTCTTGCGATGATCACGCAGAGACGCAATCGCCTCTTCCCCCTCGCGACCCTCGACGCGAAATGGGACACGCAACTGAATGGCCACCGGCTGGAGCGTGACGGCCTCTTGTGCAGATACCGTCAGAAGGGGCGCAGCTGTAGCCCCGGCGACGGAGCCGCCAGAGGTCTGGGCCAAACTCACTTCAATTACGGTTGTACCGAAGACCAAAGCTAGAGATGCAAGCAACCAAGGACGTAGCACGATCAAGGCCTCCAGGACCACAAAAGAGCGCTGAAATACAGTTCTTTTATGATACTACGAAGCCGTTGCAAAGGGCCGACAAAGTCTCGAAAACTCTTGCAAAGGCACCCAAGCTCGTCCTGTTACTGGGCCGAATGCTTCTTGGGCTTGTAAATCTCGGTCGCCGTTCCAAAGTGGACCTCGCCAGCATTCATCAGCGTTTCGCTCAGGGTCGGGTGAGGATGGATCGATTCGGTCAGATCGCGAACTTCACAACCCATCTCGATGGCTAGGACCGCTTCTGCAATCAACTCGCCAGCACCAGAACCAACAATCCCACACCCGAGGACTCGGTGTGTCGTAGGATCCACTAGCCATTTGGTCAGGCCGTCGGTGCAACCCAGGGCTTGGGCTCTTCCACTAGCCGCCCAAGGATAGACTTCGACATCGATAGCGATGCCTTCTTTCTTGGCGCGATCTTCGGTCAGACCCGCCCAAGCGATCTCAGGATCGGTGAAGACCACCGCAGGAATCGCTTGCTTGTCGAACGATACGTTGCGACCAAGAATGACTTCGATGGCCACCTTGGCCTGATGGCTGGCTTTGTGAGCTAGCATCGGTTCTCCGGCGATATCGCCGATGGCAAAAATATGCGGATCAGCCGTACGCTGCTGCTTGTCGCAAACAGCAAACCCTCGCTGATCGACCTGGACTTGGGTGTTCTCCAACCCCAGACCCTGGCTGGCAGGCCGACGCCCGACGCTCACAAGCACCCGGTCAAAGCGTTCGTGTCCGAACTTGCCTGGCCCTTCAAAGGTGACTTCGATCTGGTTATCAACCTCGGCCACCGAGCCGACTTTGGTGCTCAGGTAGATTCGGTTGTCAAAGAGTTGTTTCAAGCGGCGTTGCAGGGGTGCGACCAAGTCCCGGTCAGCCCCTGGCAGGAGCATATCGGTCCACTCGACCACGCTGACTTGGGAGCCCAAGTGGGCGTAGACTGTCCCCATTTCCAAACCGATGTAACCACCTCCAATGACAAGCAGTTTGGCTGGAACATCGGCTAGGTTCAGCGCCCCGGTGGAATCCATCACACGCTCCGAGCCGATCTGGAAGCTCGGTGGCATGGCCGGCACACTACCGGTGGCCAGCACGCAGTAGTCAAAGGTCAGCTTGCCGCCCTCGGGGATGCTCGGATCGGATCCTTCGAGAATCAGGGTGTTGGAGTTTTCAAAGCGTCCTCGGGCGCGGATCACTTTGACGTTCCTACGCTTGGCTAGCTGAGCCAATCCACCGCTGAGGGTTTCGATGACTTTCTCTTTGCGTGCGCGAACTTTATTGATGTCGATCTTCGGCTCGCTGAACTCGACTCCCCAGCCGCTGGTCAGCTGGTGGGCTTCATCGATGACTTTGGCCACATGGAGCAAAGCCTTCGATGGGATACAGCCTCGTAGTAAACATGTCCCACCGAGCTTTGGTTCGCTCTCGATGATGACGACTTGGTGTCCCTCGTCTGACGCGAGGAAAGCCGCTGCATAACCGCCAGGACCACCACCTAGGACGACGATTGGAACGTGCATTTAAAATCAGAAAAGAGAGTTTTGAACAGGGACAATAAGCAACGAGGCTCGATTCGACGGATCGAACGAGCCCCGCAGATTTACTCTGGCTATTATAGTCGTTGGGAATCCAGCGGGTGATTAACGCGACAGGAATTCGACGACGATGTTGGCGTTCACTGGCAACGAGATATCCGTTGGACCCGGAGCGCCTAGCATGGTCGCTCGGAGACCTTCGGTATCCAGGGACACCCACTCCAGAGGAGCTGGTGGATTGTTGGCAATGATACCTCGGTAGAGGTTTCGGACCGCTTCAGTGCTGCGGACTTCGATCACATCTCCGGGCCGTAGCGAGAACGAAGGGCTGGTGACCTTCACTCCGTTGACCTTGAAGTGGCCGTGAACGATCCCCTGTCGAGCTTGCGGGCGAGTCTTGGAAAGCCCGAGCCGTCGAACAACGTTGTCCAGTCGTCGTTCGCAAAGGAGCAAGAGCGTTTCGCCGGTATTGCCCTTTCTGCGAACCGCATCATCGAAGTATCGGCGGAGCTGCCGCTCGCCGAGTCCATAGTAATACTTGATCTTCTGCTTTTCGGCCAATGCGGTCCCGTAGTTGCCGGTACGGCGACTGCGGGGGTGCATACCAGGCGGACTATCTTTCCGCTTTTCAAAAGCGCGGACGCATCCTGCGCTTTCGTAGAGCAGTGCGCCAAAGCGACGATTCACACGCGCCTTGGGTCCTGTGTATCGCGACATGCGATTCTCCTGCTTTTTGAATTCGGCTCAGTCGGCTCTCTTTGCTACACCGCAAAGGTCTGCTGGCCAGGGGATCTTGGATGGATATTCAGAACTTGCGAAAGTTCATGCATGGCAAACTAGAGCGGTCCATTATGAACCGCTCTATTGATGTTTACATGCTAAGGAATTTCACCGAGTAAGCGTTCCTGCGAGGTGTGCTCAAGGCAACCTCGCAAGTGGGCCACAGTGCGAACTACTTGAGTTCGACCGTAGCACCGGCTTCGGTGAGTTCCTTCTTGATCTTCTCGGCGTCTTCCTTGGAGATTTGTTCCTTGATCTTCGAAGGAACACCTTCGACCAACTTCTTGGAATCGATCAGGGACAGACCGGTCAAGTTCTTAACGATCTTGACGATGTCGAGTTTCTTGTCGCCGAAGGCGGTCAAGACAACGTCGAATTCGGTCTTCTCAACCACGGCAGCGGCAGCACCTTCGGTAGGAGCGGCCATGACCACGGCGCCACCGGCGGCGGCTTCGATGCCATGGACATCCTTAAGGTAATCGCTGAGTTCCTTGGCTTGCTTGAGCGTCAGGCCGACGATCTTCTCGCCTAAGTTCTGGATATCTTCCGCGTAAGCGGTTGCTGACTCGGACATTCTAACGTTCCTCTATAGTAAAAACGGACAAACTAAACTCACCGGCGAGAATGAAAAACCGGTTGTTTCAAACGAATTGTTTTGGAAACCGACGCACGCCGTCGGCTTCCTGACTCCCGGTCTTGCGACCGGGGATTGTACGACTATTCACTGGCTGCCTCAGGGGCGGAACCTTCTTCTCGGTCCTCAATCATCTTCTTGACTTGACCGGCGATCTTGCGAGCCGGACCCACCACTTGGCCAGCAAGGGTGCTACCTGGCGAGAGGATCTGACCCAAGAGCAATGCAATTTGCTCTTGGCGATTCGGCCATTTGGCAACCTTTTTGACTTGTTCTGCGGTCATGGCTTCTCCGTCCATGACCCCACCCTTGATCTGTAGCTTGGAGAAGGCTCCGGAATCGGCAAGCTTGGTCACTGTCTTGACCAAGGAGACGAAATCCTCACCACCCCAAATCACTGCCAGACTGCCGGTCTGATCGTCGAATGCTGGACGGAGCGTGGAA
>CAILTZ010000461.1 GCA_903837255.1 uncultured Pirellula sp.
CCCCTGGTTTTCATTGTCTTGTTTTTTAGCTGTCACAGGCTTCTTTCACTTGCTGTTTCTCGCGGCCCGGCTTTCAACTCCGCCGGATTGCCTGCAAAGATCCATCGCTTTGCTCGGAGTTCTTCAAAACCCTCGGAATGTTAGGGGCATGCCAAGTGCAAAAGCCAACGAAAGGCCGGTTATGCGGCCCCGAAAGCAACGGTGGTTCCTCAAAAATTGACTAAAACGACTTTGCTGGCCGCGTCCCAGCCCCCCAGACCTGCGGGTATACTCGGGCCCTTACAAAACCCCACGAAATCTACCACGCAGTCTTCGCCGACCAATGAGCACCTACGAACCGACCAACGACGTCAATCTCAGGGACTTCCAAACCCTCATCCACAAGATGTACTTCGAAAAAGATCTCCAACGCGGGATCCCAGGCACCTTCATGTGGCTCATGGAAGAAATCGGTGAACTGGCCTCGGCCCTACAATCAGGCAACGATCGGGATAACCTCGAAGAAGAATTCGCTGACGTCCTGGCCTGGCTTACCACCATCGCCAACGTCGCTCAAATCGATCTTGCCCAAGCCATCCAAAAGAAGTACGGACAAGGCTGCCCAGGCTGCCATCGGCTCGTGTGCTCCTGCTCGATCGATGAAAAACCCTAGCCATCGCACCCCAGCCCTCGCAATCGAGCCTAAACTCCCACGCTACAACAACCCTTTTCCGATAACCCTTTTCCGCGGAGTCTCTACAAGCCCATGATCGATGTCGCTGCCGTCAACCAACTCCACACCTCGAGCGTCTCTCGATGGCACTCCGAACCCATCGATCAGCCTTACGGCGATCCCCTAGCGGCCCTGGAATCCTCCGGCAACCCCTTGGCAATCATCTGCCAACAACACCAGTTCAACTACTTGCTATGGCACGAGGAAGACATCGCTCGCTCACCGGATGTCTCGGACTCCCAAATCGCTCAAGTCAAACGAAACATCGATAAGTACAACCAAGCCCGCAACGACTGGATCGAAAAAGTAGACGATTGGATCACCGCCGATCTGCAGCGCAAGAATATCCAGCCCTCCGCCCAAGCCAAACTCAATACCGAAACCCCAGGATCGGCAATCGATCGACTCTCGATCATGTCGCTTCGCATCTACCACCTCGAAGAACAACTCGAACGCACAGACATCGACCAAACCCACATCGATAAAGTCTCCCATCGACTGGCTGTCTGCCGATTGCAATTTGCAGATCTGTCAAACTCCCTCGGCGAACTCCTCTCGGATATCTACGCCGGAAACAAACGACATAAAACCTACAGGCAAATGAAAATGTACAACGACCCGAGCCTGAACCCTTACCTGTACAATCGCCAAACCAAAACGTCCTGAATAACCGATACTCTCAACAGGTGCCACCTATGGAACGTCTGATCCCCGTCTTAGGACTATGCGTAATGGTTGGTATCGCTTGGTCGCTCAGCTCCGATCGACGACGCTTTCCTGTACGAGTCGTCGTCGGCGGACTGCTGATGCAATTCATCCTCGCGGTTCTGGTCCTGCGTTCCGAAATCGGACAATCGATCTTCCAAACCATCGGCAACTTGTTTACCAATCTGCTCGATTGCGTCGACAAAGGTGCCGGCTTCGTCTTCGGTGACAATGGCGTTTCGACCCCAACGGGATTTACTCCCGTCACCCCTGCCTTCAAAGTCCACTTCGTGGCCTTCAAAGTCCTCCCGACAATCATCTTTTTCTCCTCCCTCATGTCGGTCTTGTACTACGTCGGTGCAATGCAAAAACTCGTCGGTGCTATCTCCTTGGTCATGCAGAAAACACTCGGAACCAGCGGAGCAGAAACCCTCTCGGCCGCCGGCAATATCTTCGTCGGACAGACCGAAGCCCCCTTGCTGGTCCGCCCCTACCTCAATTCCATGACGCGTTCCGAACTCATGGCGGTCATGGTCGGCGGATTTGCAACCATCGCTGGCGGTGTCATGGCCGCCTACGTCGGACTAGGTGTCAGCCCAGTCCACTTGCTAACGGCTAGCTTGATGTCGGCACCCGCTGCCCTGGTGATCGCCAAAATCATGCAACCTGAAGTCGATCAACCCCTGACGCTCGGCAAAGTCGAAATCACCCCACCCATGGAAGCCACCAACGTGATCGATGCGGCGGCCCGTGGTGCCAGCGATGGAATGACTCTAGCCCTGAACGTCGCTGCCATGCTGATCGCCTTCCTGGGACTGATCTACATGCTCGATTCGAGCTTGGAAGCAATCACGCAATGGATCACTCTCAAAACCACCGGCACCGCCTACCGATTGAACTTCACCCAAATGATGGGCTGGATCTCTCAACCCTTCGCTTGGCTCATGGGGATCGAAACCAACGACATTCGCATCGCAGGCGAAATCCTCGGCAAACGAATCGTCACGAACGAATTCATCGCCTACCTGGACCTAAGTGCAAAGCCTCAATTGGCCGACGAAGCTCCTGCGTTCTCCGAACGGACCAAAACAATCCTCACCTACGCCCTTTGCGGTTTTGCGAATGTTGGCTCGATCGGTATCCAAATCGGTGGGCTCGGACCCCTAGCCCCAGACCGACGCGCCGATCTGGTCCGACTGGGTGTTCGCGCCATGATCGGCGGACTGCTGGCTTGCTACATGACCGCATGCCTAGCTAGCATCCTGATCCCATAAGAAACCGCGTTTCCATCTACCGCGATCGCCGAGGGCTCGCTCCATGAATACGATCGACCATGCTCATGCCATGGCTTATATGGACCAAGCTCGCCAAGTGGCCAAGCGAGCCTATTGCCCCTACAGCAACTTCAACGTCGGTTGCGTGCTGGTCGATGACCAAGGTCGCACATTCGAAGGTTGCAACGTCGAAAACGCTTCGTACTCGGTCACGCTTTGCGCCGAACGAACCGCCGGCTCCCAAGCCATCGCGCAAGGCTCCCGCGATTGGAAGGCGATCTTCATCGCTTCGCCCACTGGCGTTAGCCCCTGCGGGACCTGCCGACAGTTCCTCTTTGAATTGTCTCCCGAACTCCAGGTCTACCTGAGCGATCTTGTATCCAACGCTTTGACCGGGCCAATTTCTATCCAGGACCTGCTCCCCATGGCGATGGCGTTGCAGAAAACCAAACTGCCACATGGCTAAACCCACCAGGGGAGTGCTTTATTGGCTACGCTCCCTGGAAACCGAGACATCGGTAGAAATCTTGGGGACCTCTGTGCCTACCACCGGACTTGTACGGAGATAGGCTCCACCGTGGTTTTCGATCTTTTTCAGAATGAATTGTGAAAGTTTTTGAATGGCGATCGCTGCGATCGTCGTCGCGATTACCCCGATCAACATAGCGATTCCAGACCGGACACCAAACCCCTGCGCCTTGAGCAACCTCATGCTTCCGACCAGAAAAATACCATGCACCAAATAGAACTCGTAGGAGTATTGCGATATCCATTGAATGAAGACCGGCCGTTTTCTTATGGTCAAGCAAACGGAGAGCAACACCCAAACAATCGCGATTTGAAAAAATTCAAACTGCAATCCTGACAGAATCACGCAAGGAACCGAAAGCGACAGTAGCGATAGGGTCGGTTTGGAAGTCCGAAAGGCCAGGATCGCGCCATAGAACGCAAGACTATTGCCGAAGTAATCCGCGCTGGAGTTGAGAGCGATCAGGATAGA
>CAILTZ010000462.1 GCA_903837255.1 uncultured Pirellula sp.
CTCCACCAAACGTCCCGCCACTTCCAAAAATCGAACCACCGCTCGAGGAGGATCCACCACCAAATATGATCGTCCCGGTGCGGGCCGCTTCAGCCGCCATCCGCTCGCGTCGCAATCGCTCGGCTCGCTGCTGCTCTTCAATGCGCCGCTTTTGTACCTCTCGCTCGACTCTCTGGATGGCGATCTGGGCTGCTTGATTGGCTTGTCGTGAAAGCTCCAGCACCGCTGTATAATTTCCAGCTTGCAACTGCGACCTAGCCGATTCCAGCTGCCGTACCCCAGGCGATCCATCGATGCGCAGTCCCCAAGGTCCGGTCCAATGCTCGGCGTTGTAGACCGACTCGGAGGCCATTTGGAACTCCTTCAGAGCCTCGTTGCCCATCTCGAGCTCTTGGCTTAGCTGCTTGGAAACAGTCGCCAAATCGGATTGCACCTCGGCAGCCCTGCGCCCCACGCTGTGCCAATCGCCATGGACTTCCTCGATCTGTTGCTGGACTCCCAAAACACCCTGTTCGAGCACATCCACCCGACGCACACCCTCTTTGGTCGCCGGCGAATCGGGGATGTTGTCGGTTCGCGATTGCTGCACATACTGTCGAGCAACACTCCACTGACGCACCGCCCCATCGACAGCCCGCGATGCCTCTGCATGGCCATGATGGTCTGCGACCACCATGCCCTCTAGCTCCGCAATCCTCTTTTGGAAATACACCAACATTTGTGCCAACTCAAAAGGATTGGTCCGCTGAGAACTGGTCGATACCTGCTTCTGGACTTGCCCGACATGCTGCGCAAATTCCTCGATCTGTCGAAGCGTCGGGACCATGACCAACCGATCGTTATGGTATTCGAGCAGTCGATGCGCGGCCGCCGCGCACTGATCGAGCTGCTGCTGGTTCTCGACCACGCATCGCTCTAGATGCTGCAAGTGTCCCTCGACCCGTACGAGCCGTCGGTCGATCTCTGCGATCAAGCCACTGGCCTCTCGCACGGTGCTGATCGCTCCGAGGACCTCTCCACGGCTGTATTGGGCCTGCGCATCCTGGTGCATCTTGGCAACCTGCTGGGCCAAGCTCTGCGCTCGCTCGAGCACCTGATTGGCCAAGCTGCCTCCGAGTTGCTGATCGCCTTCTTTGGTATCGGTGGCAGATGCCTGTGGCTGCTGATCTCCGAGCGACTGCATGGACTCAGCACCCGGCTTTTCCCAACTCTTGGCTGGCTCCTCAACGATCGAATAAGCGAGCCTTAAGGCCGCTGAGGTATGATCCCGCTCAACGTCTCGCAAGGTCCCCAGGACCTTGCGGCAACGCTCGAGCATTCCATCCAATCGGGATCGCTCGAGTCGCAGGGTCTGATCGAACTCCTTGACCGTGGCCTTCGAGGCGTCCATCCAACCCTTGGCCTTGTCCACCTCGGCCTCGCATCCGCTCAAGGCGGCTCGGCAAGCATCGACCTTGCCTTGGAGCAGGAGTGTCGAAGCCGCCTCGAGGTTCTTACGGGCCATCTCGGCAGCATCGTCTGGATTGAACCGTCCCTCGACGAGTACCTGGCTCTCGGACAACCGCAATGCTTTGGACAACTCTCCACGATTGGTCTTGATAATACTCGGAAGCTCGGCCAGCTTGGGCTCGGTTTGCTCCTTGAGATGTTTCGCCAATTCCAAAGCTTGCTTGGCTTTTCCTAGCAATGCGTCCATCGACGCCCCAAATTGTTCGATCTCCGGTGCAATCGATTGCTTGGACGCGATTTCAAAAAGCCCATTGGCATGCGCGGATCGCTCGTTTAAGTCCGCGTCGATCCAGTGGGTGGTGTAACCCATCGACTTGAGCGCATCGGAAGTACTTCTCAACTCGGTGAAAAACTTACCTCGGTACTCGGCGATCATCGAACCGAGCTTCATCCCTTCGGCCAGCTTGCGCGAAGCTAGATTCACCGGCCCTTGCATGGCCGATATCGCATCGTGACTCGAAAGAGACTCGGCCTCTGCCAAGTCTTTTTGTACCGAAGGGATCAAGGTGTCAAAGTATTTGGGGACCGGGAAAAAGGTGTCCTGCGCGAGCTCCGAGAGCTGACGCTCTTGATTGACCATCTTCTGCAAGTCCGATTGGCAACGGTCGAGCTCGTCGTTGACCCGTGTGAGCGAATCGTCGATGACCTTGAGCGAATCGGTCGCTCGCATTCGCTTTCCCTGAATCGACGCGAAGATCTCGTCAAAGGTCATCACGACCTCGTCGGGAATTTCCGTCGGTGGCTCCTCGCCGGTCTCGGCGGCCCTTTCGCGGAGAATCTGCATGGCGATGCTCGGGATCCCAGTGGCCTTGGTAAACTTCAACGGCTTGCCTGATAGCTGACGAACACTCTCCTCATAAGCCCCTGCGCTGAAATTGTTGACGATCTTCTCCCAAACTCCAGGTGGATACACTAGCTCCTTGGCTTGGCCAATCACCCTCCGAGCTTCTTTGGACATGATGAAAAGATCGTCGATATCCCCGAGGGTTCCCTCTCCCATCGATTTGGTTTTTCCGGTGTACCCGCGCTCTTTGATCCGATCTCGCGAACCGAGAAGATCGGCGCTTTGCGTAAAGAGTTGATCGAGACCCTCGGTCTCTTTAGCCACCGAAGCTTCACGATCCTTGAGGTTCTCCACGGCGCGATCCATCGCGGGCTTGCGCTTGCGATGAAAGAACCACAAGATACCTGCGAGAATCAAACCAAAGATGCTCGAAACGGTGGCGACGACTTGTCGAACCATGCGATAAAACGCGGCCTGTTCGGCGAGTCGCTTTTTCTCGGCTTCCACGATCGAGTTTCCTTCGCGGATCATCGGTTCGAATCCCCGCATTTGATCGATCAAATCCAAATCTCCATTGCGGAACTTAGCATCGGCAAATTCCAGCTCCTTGCGGGCTTTGCTCACCACCTCGCTGGCCACTGCATTCGGTGCCCGGACCAATTCGCCTATCTGACCCTCGATCTCCTTGCGATGCTCTTGATACCCACGGACCGCAGCGTATCCGTTGAGGTACTGGTCCATCTCAACACCCAGTTGTCTGAGCTGGGGCAACGTGGCATTGGCTGTGTCTATCTTGGTCTCAGCAACCAATGCTTCCAAACGTGTTTTCCACTCCGCCACAGGTGGATTGGCCAGCTCGCCGGTCGCGGCGCTATTGGTCTCTCGAAACGACTTGGCATCCTCCTGGACTTGGTCGTACACCTCCCGCAGGTGCGAGATCGATTCGGTGGCGCTTTGATAATCCCGCTGCTGCTCGATTTCGCGGTTGCGGGCCGTTTCGGATTCCGATTGGATTATCCGCTCGAGCCGCTTATTGATCGAACTGGCC
>CAILTZ010000463.1 GCA_903837255.1 uncultured Pirellula sp.
CCTGGTCCCGCATCCCCTGCATTCGCGATACCTTGACGTAACCCAGACGTATCATAAAGACATCGTCGCCCGACTCCCCCTCCTTGAAGATCGGTTGGCCAGGCTCGACACTCATCAATTCGACACCCTGGGCGAGTTTACGAACATCCTCGGGTGACAAAGTTCGACAGATAGGAATCCGACTTAGGTCCGTGTTGAGCGCGTGACGGCGATAAGCTTCGTTGAGAACTTTGCGACTGGCTCCATTTCGCTGCAACATATACAACACGTTGCTACCGATCTCGATGACTTCGGATTCCTCTACCGCAACTACCGTAGCAGTTCGGGGATATCGATTCAAACAAGCCATTTCGCCAAGAATGACGTCCTCGGCCCCTCGATAAATCTTCTGATTATTTGATGAGGCTGTTGTATCCGAGCCGGTAGCAAGTGTTGGCACCAAGTTGCCTGCACTCGAGAAGATGCGACTGAAAAGGCCCTTGCGTGGTGCCTTGGAGTTGGCCACCTTCGAACCCCGTTTGCTGAATTGAATCTCAAATTTTCCGCGCTGGATCAAAAACGCCGTAGCACCGTACTCCCCCTCTCGGCACAGGACGTCTCCTGGCTGCAGCACTCGACGTACGCAAGCCCCGCCATTGAACTGCAAGAACTTGTAGGGAATACCTGAGAAGATAGGTATCTCAAGCATTTCTTCGGGTTTGAGTATCTCGAACGATCGCCCCAACCCATTCCTCTGCTCCGCCTTCTTCTGATCCGCTTGAATATCATCCGAGAGCTTTTCGATCTGCTTTTCAATCACCAAGGGCCTGAATTGCAAGGCATCGGTTGGACAGGAAATCACGCACTCTCCACACGATACACAAGAACTCTCGAGCATCGACAAGTTCGTATCGAACGCGATTTGAGTCGGATAGCCTTTGCCATCGCGGGCCATCACATCGTTTTTCTTGATTTCATTGCAAGCCCGAGTGCAACGTTGGCATAAAATGCATGCATCGTGGTTGACCGAAATGATCTCGGACGAGGAATCCTGCTTTCGTTTTCCTGCCAGTTCGCTCGGTGGATATCGCAAGTCGGTTGGCTTAGGCACAAATCGATGCACGAGCTTCTTTAGCTCGTTGGGCTCATAAAGCTTCGGGGCATCTACCAAGGCCTCTCGGTCCTCTTGGCTCAAATGTTCCGAAGCCAACAGTTCGACAATCACACCTACGGAATCCTTCAAAACCTCCACCGTTCTGGGGTTTTCTTTGCTGGCCAGCGTGGTGATGACCATACCCTCTTTGACGTGGTAGGTACAAGCAGCGACGAGGTCTTTCTTGACTCGACCGCTTTTACGGCGCTCCTCGATTTCGACCATGCATACGCGGCAAACTCCGACAGGTTGTAGGTGTTCGCGATGACATAGCACCGGAACTGGGTTTACGTCCTCGACGCCGCGGACATACATCTGTGTGACAGCATCGTAAATCGTCGTGGCGCGCGGGATGACCTCACCGCGTTCGTTAACGATGACAACCCCCTGAGAATTCCTCTGTGGCACCGCCTTCTTAACGACAACTAACTCTCCGTCGATCGTGATGCGAACATCCTGCTCCAAATCAGTCAGCGAGGCGTCCGCTCTTCGTATCAGTTGCCCATCGACATCCCTGGCAAAGAGAGCTTCTTCGCGTGCGCTGATGTACTCGTTGCCATCAAGTAGTTCTTGATCTGTAGCCATGGTTTCAAGGATTCGCTATCGAGTTTTATCGGTTCGTTGAATAGAAAAATCGCAGATAAGTCCGCAGCGGCTCACTGGCTACCTGCCCCAGTCCGCAAATACTGGTGGTTCGCATGATTCGTGACAGTAGATTGGCATGGTCGACGAATTGTGGTACCAACACCGACGGATTTTCCGCATCGGCCAACTGCTGGGCCATGTCGACGATCTTTCTAGATCCAAGTCGGCAGGGTACACACTTGCCACACGACTCACGCTGATAAAACTGACTACACGAGATGGCCTGGTCGAGCAAATCCGCGTTCGCTCCGTAGACGACTATCCCCGCTCCGAGCATAAAGCCGATCTCACGTGAAGCGTCGACGTCCAAAGGGAGCAGTCGAATATCCGTCGGGGACTTTGATAAGGATGGGAACTTGAAAACGTCCGTCTCCTTGCCCTCTTTATCGAGCACCTTCGGAAAGCGTATAGCTTTGTCAGGCAACATCGCGGGGAGAAAGCCGCCAGAAGGCCCACTCAAGGCTACGGCAAGAAGCGCGACTCCGTCCTTCATGCCACCGGCATACTCCTCGATCAACTCTCCAAGAGTGATCCCGCATGGCACCTCGTACGCACCAGGTCGGTTCAGATCGCCACTGATGCTGAAAAAACGCTTCCCTTTGGACCGATTCCGCCCGGCGTACTTGAACCAAAGTCCGGGTGTCTGCTTCGTAGCGGCCGGATTGACGCTTTGCTCTTTGACCAAACCCTCCTCGCTGGGCTCTCGCAAGAGTATCGATGGAACCCAAGCAAACGTTTCGACGTTGTTGAGTATGGTCGGCTGATCGTACAGGCCGTTGGTTTGCAATTCGGGAGGTCGATTGCGGGGCTCAGAACGCTTGCCCTCAAGCGCCTCGATTAGCGCGGTCTGTTCGCCGCACACGTAACCACCCGGGCTGACGAACACCTCGAGCCGAAAGGTCCGACCGCTTTGGAAAATGTTCGGACCCAAAGCTCCCAGACGCTCAGCCTCCCCGATGGCCTCATTGAGTCGTTCAATCTGCTCCTGGTACTCGTGCCGAATGTAGATGTAGCCTTGTTTGGCACCGCTAACAAGCGCTGCCATCGTCATGCCTTCGATAACCAAATGAGGTGCAGCTAATAGAATCTCTCGGTCCTTGAATGTCCCCGGTTCGCTCTCGTCGGCGTTGCAAACAACGTACTTCGTTTCGCCAGGAGCCGTACGAGCTTCATCCCACTTGGAAAAAGCTGGTGCACCGGCTCCACCCATCCCGAGCAAACCAGCATTTTTAAGCGCCTGAATAAC
>CAILTZ010000464.1 GCA_903837255.1 uncultured Pirellula sp.
GCCCAGAGGATGTCCTCGAGCGCAATGCGTCGATCCTGGGCCGACTGCAATGCATCGACACTCGCGCGAAGCTCTCGCTCGGAGGGTTTGCGGCACAAAGCCCGCAGGAATAGTTCCTCGATTACTTTTTCGGGGACCTGTTCGGGTCCCAGCCTAGCCGTGTCACCCTGGCTGTGAGCATCGAGCTGCTTGATATAGTCAGTCAGGCGGTTGTCTGGTGAAGCGATCTTGTCTCGGATCTCGACACCGTTGGACATCGCTAGGGATTGTCCTAGGGAGATTTGGTTCGAGCGTTCGCATTCGCAGACCAGCAAGCGATTGGGTTTGCCGAAGGTTGTTAGAAACCCAGGTTTCTTGGGGATACCGGGCATTCGCATCGCGCTATAGACGGTCGAATTCTCTTCGTCCCCGGTGCGCATCGGGCTCGGAACCCCTGTGACATCGCTGATCGCATCCATCAAGTGTTCGGCGGCTAGCCGCCTGAGTGGATAGGATGCAAAGTAGGGGGAGGTCGGCAGAGTATTCTCATCGGTCGAGTCGGCTGCACTCGAACGTGCAAAGGCGGAGCTTGTAAGGATGTTTCTCGAAAGCCGCTTGAGCGAATATCCCTCTGAGCGAAACTCGCTTGCGAGCTCATCGAGCAGTTCAGGATTGCTCGGCGGGTTGGATTCGCGAAAGTCATCGGGAGGATCGACGATGCCACGACCGAAGTACTGGGACCAAACTCGGTTGGCTAGATTCGCATCAAAGTGAGGGTTGTTTTCGGTTAGCCAGGTTGCAAGGTCTTGAAGGACCGTGCGCTTTGGCGTCGCCTCGCTGGGCACGCTGGCGATTGGCATGCCGGCGATTGGCATGCCGGCAAATGGTAGCCCCGAGGGGCCGACCATCTTGGAGCGACCTGGGTGTTTGATCTGCGGCTTGTTTTCGGTAAGCGAGATGATTTCATCGCCGGTGATGACGTGTTTATCGAGCGCATCCTTGGGCTTGTTGTCGATCTGCTTGCGCTCGAGGGTTGTAAAGTGGGCTGCCAAGCCATAGTAGTCGTCTTGCTTCCAACGATCGAAGGGATGGTTATGGCATTTTGCACACGCGATACGAACTCCGAGGAAGACTTGGGCGGTCGATTCGGCCGCGACTTCCGGGTCGCGATGGGTTCGATAAAACGAGGCTGGAGGATTCCCGTAGGTGCTGCCGGTGCTCGATACAAGTTCGGCGATCCAGTCCTTCATCGGTCGATCCGAAGCGGCTTGCTCGCGAAGCCAATCGTGGAGCAAGTTCGCACCTTGGGAGCTCATCACCTTGTCCTCGTTTCGGATCAGGTCGCTCCATCGCATGGCCCAAGCGTAGTCAAAGCTTGGGTCGGCCAGCAGCTGGTCGATTCTCTGTTCGTTGCGCATGGGGCTTGAGTCGTTTAGGTATTCCAACGTCTCATCGGGCGAGGGGAGTCGACCGATCGTCACCAAATAGAGTCGACGCAAGAATGTTCCGTCATCGGCTGGGCCTGCCAAGTGGATTTGCAGTTGCTCGCACTGCTTGGCGATTGCGCGGTCCAGAGGGTGGTTTGCGACTAGTGATGCCGTGCTAGGTGGATCGTTTGATTCACCTAGGAAGACAACGCGAGCAGCCCCGCGGCCGTTAAGATACGTTGCGCTGATCGAGAGGTCCATCGCATGCTGGGCAAGGATTCTGCCGTCCTGTTGGACTTCAACGCCCGAGGGCAAGCTCAGTTCGAGCCTTGACCAACGAGTCACATCGCGGACCGAACCGTCGACATAGTGTGCTTGGACAATCACCCGTGCAGATCGGTTTCCCTTGGTGATGCGTTGCAGGTTTGGGAGGATCTCGATGGATTCAAGTGCCGCGGCGCTCGACCGCAGGGCTCCTTGCTCGATCCACTCCTTGATGGCTGCATATTCCGGGCTATCGACGGCAAAGCGTTTGGCACCCTGGTGGGCTTGCTGTGCCGTCGCCTTGAGAAGCAGGAGACTTTTGGCTGGATCAAAAAGATCGACTCGCCGCTGACCGAATTCGACCGCCAATCGGTAGTAATCAAACTGGGGATCATCCCCCCGGAGGCTGAGTCGAAACCCACCCTTGCCGTGCAGGTTTCCATGGCAGGTGCCAAGGTTGCAGCCGCTGCGAGTGAGTGTCGAGATCACTTCGCGGTCAAATGCCACGGGTGTGTCGGCCGAGACGCTCACGGAGGCTTGGGCCGAGAGAGACTCCAAGTGGGCAGTGATGCTAGTGGAACCCGGTTCGAGGGCCACCAATCGGTCCGATTCGATTCGGGTATGGTTAGGCGATTGGATTTGCCATTGGAGTCTCTCATCGCTGGTCACATCGAGGGCTGTACCGTCGGGTTGGACCAACAAAACGGTCAGTTCAGCGGGGTAACGGGGGGAGGTATAGAGCGTTTGCGGAAGGATTTTCAACGTCGCCGAGGGGACGTCAGAAGGCTCCCCGCCTAGGAGCGGTTGGCCCAGCAGAGATTGGCCCAGCGGAGATTGCGGGATGCCAACGAGCAGAGTCAGCGCTATCAGAGCCAGTCGAGCGAGCCGATGCGAGAACACGGTAGGGGTGGGGATTTCCATAAAGGAATTGGGCTCGTGGGAGTTGGAGGATCTTCAAGTATAGCTAAAGTTAAGCAGTCTCGTAGTGAAAAATCGGTCCTCGAATTCGGGGATCTAGCCGTAGCAGTATGGAAAATAATGACCAAAGACACATTCGATCGGTTTTCCGACGCAGCCGTTTCGCGTCTGATCGGTTTTCAGGTGGCGCAGGCGACTCAGGAGGACAGGGATCGGGGGTTGGCGGTCGTCGAGCTTGAGGTCGACGAGCGGTTTCACAATCCGATGGGCAGGGTGCATGGTGGGATTCTAGCGGCGTTGGCCGATGCGGCGATGGGGATTGCCTTTGGCAGGATGCTCGATGCGGGTCAGGATTTCTCGACGGTGGATTTGCAGATACAGTACATGCGGCCGGTCAAGACGAGGCAGCTTGCGGCCAAGGCTTGGGTCAAGCAGCGGGGGTTGCGGATCGGGTTCGTCGAGTGCGAGATCCGCGACTCGCGCGATCGGCTCATCGCCTGCGCGACGTGCACTTGCACGACGATCGAACTTTAGCTGCACAAGATAATTCGCCTTAAGCGACCTTGTTAAGCACTGTTTTCTATGTTGCCCGCCTCATAAATTTGGTGGGTTTGCAGGCCGCCCCGGAACCGGTGGCTGGCGCATCTGGGCGGGCTGTTTGGTTTTAGCCCGGAGGGCGATTGTTCGGTGCACCTCGCGATGGGTAATCACATGGGGGATTAACGATCTGGGGTCATTGGATTGGGCAAACCCAACTCCTTTTCTAAATGCTCAAACAGCGGCATCTTCCTGTATTGCTCTGCATTTCTGAGGCTCGTCGGCACTCGACTGGCGACTACCGCAAGCACCTCCGGGATATCGCAAAATCGCAGAATGCCACTGAGCACGAACCCCTTCGAATAAGCCTCTGGGTCGAGCGAATGCAACTCCAAAGCCTCAATCGTATTAGTCTCCATCAAAGCGACATGCAATGCGTGCACCGACCTCTGCCCTCCAGCCTTCAGCCGAACCACATCCGTGCTATGCTCGGAACATACCGCTCGAATCGCTTGCAATGCACCGGCGACCTGCCTGCCCTCAAGCGACCAACCCACCAGCAAATAAGACCGCCTCCAATGAAGTCCTGTCTTGTCGGCCGTATCCCATCGCCAGGGCCCAGTCCCCTCGGGAAACACTAAATACGTTGTCCTCTTGGGATCCGCTTGGGCTATGAGGCTTCGCCAAGCCTCGCCGAGTATTTGACCTTTGACCAGAGCGTCTCCGTTGACCTTCTGGCGATCCAGTGCGTCGGGGTTGGTGGTGGTTGTCCAAGCATCCCAGAGTGAATCGTCTGCCAAGACCACCGTTGCCATGTCGGTAGGCTCGACCAAGGACTCGATCCTCAGGAGCGTCGCGCATGGGATCGCCCCCGATTCGCACTCGAGTTGCGTGATCGACCAATCTCCTTGCGATACCCTGCGCTCGGTTTCGACCAATCGCACTTTCTGGTTTCGTTTATCCTCGTTTCGCTTGCCGGCCGGCTTATCCGATTCCTCTTGCGGCTTCAAAGCGAATTCGGGAAGCCGTCCGTAGACCGATCCGGAGACCTCCTCTCGGATCGATCTGGAGCGCGCAGTCCATACTCCCAAGTCAGCTGGCAAAGAGTTGTTTTTAGCTGAGGGACTCGGTGCCTTTGGCACAAACCACTCGTGCACATCCGTGACACGCTGGTCGTCAGGTAGTCGATCAAAGACCTTTAGATCCTTCTTGGCAAAGAGCGGTTCGGCGGCTCGCTCAAGTTTGCGTTTGGTGCCCAGCAGATGGCGATCCAGCCAGACAAAGCATCCGAGTTGGAGCTCCTGCGTGTCTTCATGACCGCCTGTGGTCCATTGGATTCCAAGATTGTTTTTCGATTCGAGGGCATAGACAGCTTGGGTTTGTTGTTGGACTCGAAAGACACCATCAAGGGGGAAGATCGGGTCCTGGTCGGTGTTCCCGATCAGCAGTGCTCGAGGGTGAACCATGGCGGCTAGGGTCGAGTAATCCCAGCCGTATCGGTTGTTAAAGAACATGCAATCGCAGTGGCCCCGGATGATTTGGTCGACGACATGGTTTCGAAGATCGGTGATCCCGGCGACCGGCACGGCCACTGCGATACGTTCGTCGATGGCCGCTGCATACCAGCTATAAGCTCCCCCGCCACTACGGCCGGTGATGCCGATCTTGGTGGCGTCGACCTCAGGGCGGCTGACGAGATAATCCACAGCGCGGATGGCATTCCAAGCTTCTGCGCCGGCGGGCGTGTACCCGCGCGAAGGCCAGTCCCAGCGATTCAAGCGATACAGGCCATGGTGGATGCCCTCGATCTCCCCGAGCTGAATGGTGTCGATGGCCATCGCAATGTAACCCTGCTTGGCAAACCAAGCCGGATGGTGTTGGTAATGGGTTTTGTTGCCGAGGCTCACGCCATTTTCTTTAACCTGTCCGTGTCCACAAACGTAAAGAACCGCTGGCAATGGTTTGTCGATCTTTTTGGGTCGATACAGATTGGCGGTCACATAGAGACCTGGGCTGCTTTGGAAGTGGAGTTTTTCGACGACGATGTCATCGAGCTCGAGCACGCCGGTCACTTGGGCTTGAAGCTCGGTCGATCGGGACTGCAGATCGGGCAGTCCGAGCATCTCGACAAGTTGTTGTCGAAGTACTTCGCGATGCTTAGCCCAATCCTCTTTCGTTGTAAACTGATTCAGATCGTTCGCCATTTCGATTTCCTCGACACGCTTTGCGAGCAACTGTCGAGTCAGTTCGATTCCTAGATTACCTTCAGGGTTGGACGAGGATTGCTGGGCCCAGAGCGATTGGCTGATGAATACGACGAACGCCAAGGATGTGATAAAGTGCTTTGGCATAATAATTTCATAATGATCAATGATGTAATGTTTCAGTGACAACGGAACACTCGCCAGTTTACCCCCCGCAGGAAAAAAATGCAGGGAACCGCAGGGAACCACAGGGAACCACAGGGAACCACAGGGAACCACAGAGGCACAGAGGCAGAGAGGCAGAGAGGCAGAGAGTGTAATGCTCTTGTTCTCTCTGTGTCCTCTGTGCCTCTGTGGTTCAATTTCTTTGCTTCGGCGAGACCGCAACCATCGCCCTTTTAAAGAATCTTTCAATTCGTTCCCTTTTTTTCTTGCATCGCGGTTTGAGAACTGTTAGTTTCATTCAAAGCGTGCGAAGTAGCCCCGATATTGAATGCTAAGTGCGATCCTGTGGCTCACGGAGCTCACCATGGTTATAACGCAGCAACGGATGGGTGACAGCGACTGCAGCTACGACTTTGGCGAGGCCCCACGTTTCCTGGACAAGCTTGAAGAAGGCTACGACTTTGTCATGGGCAACCGTTTCGCTGGCGGGATCATGCCTGGCGCGATGCCTTGGCATCACCGCTACATCGGCAACCCGATCCTAAGCGGCCTGGGTCGTTTGTTGTATCGAACGCCATGTCGAGATTGGCATTGTGGACTTCGTGCCTTCAATCGAGCAAAAATGATTGGACTTGTTCTGAAGAGTGCATGGAGTCGTAAAATATTGGTTTCGGGTTAAAGGCAAGCAAGCAATCGCAGAACAGTCGATCGCGATTTATGGAAGGGTTACAGAATGAGATATGTTCTAGCAATTGTTTGGTTCCTTGTCCCGCTTCTGTTGGCAAGTAGGTCCATTTCGCAACAACCGCTCGCAAGTGACCTAGAGGCAAGCTGGGCTAGCAGGCAAAAGTCAACGAAGAATGTAGAGAGCGCAATCGTTGTGCAAACGACGTACCCAGCGAAATCACAGGTCGCCATGGACACTGGAGAAAGATATCCTCCTAGTGATCTTTTGTTGAAGATGGAGTACACCGTTCTGTTTCAAGGCGATAGTCTTTTTCGCACTTCTAGGAAAGGCAAGGAGTTGGATATTGGGACAGGTGCAGTTGTCGATCAGTTCTACGATTGCGCGTGGTCTCAGGGCGAATCGAGATCGCATTTTCCGAATAAGGATAGGTCTGGAAAATTCCCAACGGGGTTCATAGGCGACGAGGCATCGGACTTTGACAATATGTATCTGATGCCAGTGTTGATTCATTTCCTTCCAAACAGTACTTATTTTAACCCTCGTTCGGGTTTGCAGTATGAATTCGGAAAAAATGCGGTGTAGATAGACGGCAAGGAATGCTTTGAGTATCGCCCGAAAATCGACTCCACGAGTCCTTCCTATGTCTACTTTGTTTCTCCCGATTGTGGCTATTGTTGTACACAGATAGAGAAACGTTGGGGGAGACAATTGCTATGGTTCATCAAAATTTCTCATGAAAAACAGGGTGATGGTTCATGGGGGCCGGTTTCGTTCGATCTTCAGGAATTTAACGGAGCAGAGCTTTCGTCACATTCGCTAGGCACAGTTGCAACTCTTCGTCTAAATCAAGATCTTGATCCTAGCAGATTCCAACTTGAGTTTCCGAAGGACACTTATGTCTCTAACAGGAAGGGAGGAAAGAGCGAGAGCTATATCGTTCGAGAAGGGATGAATAGGATTGTGACTAGAGGTGAAAGAGCAAATGGAATTGACTATGATCGTTATTTGGTGACGGAATCTCGACAGGAGGTGGGAAGAACCGAATTTCGTGGTCTGTGGGTTCTTCTTGGAGTTTGCGTGTTTTGTTTTGTGTTTCTTTGGTTTTGGAGGAAAAGGAAATGAAAAGATCTAAACGAGTGCGTCTGGGTGTTTTGCCCCAGCTGAATTTGGAGTTTTGATTTGATCGACAAAACACCCGTTTCAGACCTGTGTGACGAATTTGGGCTCCATCCGACTCAAATCTACACATGGCAAAAGCAGCTGACAGATAACGCTGCTTTGGTATTTCAGACGCCCCGCCAGTCGACC
>CAILTZ010000465.1 GCA_903837255.1 uncultured Pirellula sp.
CGCCCCAAGCGTCCGGGATTGGCCCAAGGGGTTCCCAAGAACCAGCATACGGCCCCTGGACAACCTGAGTCTCGATGAGCATCGGATAAAGGGACTCGTACCAAGCTTTCCAGCGATCGCCACCCATATGGAATAAAACTTGAGTCGCGTAGTACCAATAATAAGTATCCCGCAAAGGGGCCTGCTCGGTCCCCATCGCCGGCCGTCGCTCGAGCAACCAATCGGCCCCTCGGGCCATGGCCGTATTGTCCCGCCTCCAACCCGTATACAAACGCATCAATAACCCAACGCTGGTCATGACCGGTGTCGGTACCGCTCCATGCTTGGTCTCAGGCGTATTGGCTAACCAGTTGTAGCGATACAAGTAACGCTCTCGGGCACTGGACTGGGAATGCTCGAGCCACTTCTGGATCCCCTCATAGGTCTGCTTGGGTACATACAAACCCGAAAGCTCAGCACTCTTTAATGCCATCATTCCCCAGCCGGTCACGCTCGTGTCGCTTCCGACACGCGGCACATAACGCCAGCCCCCCTCTTGGCGGTCTTGGCTGTAGACCAAGAAGTCGACGGCTCGCTGAGCGCTGGTCCGCAAATTTTCATCTTGAGTCATCCCATACGCTTCGCACAAAGCCAACGTCGCGATTGCATGGCTATAGATCCACCCGTTGCGATCCGATGCGTCATCCATCGGCCGATACAAATCCCCATTGGCTTGCTGACCAGCGACGAGGAACTCGAGCGCCTTGCGGCACTCCTTCTGGTACTTGAACTGCACATGGCTATAACCGGCCCCCTGAAACGACAGCAAAGACAAAGCCGTGGCGGCCGTATCGCTTCGGATCATCGTCCGTTGACCGTAGTCTTCGAGCTTCCAGGAACCATCGCTCCGCTGATGCTTGGCAAGAAACTCTAAACCACGCTCGATCGACTCTTCGGTCTTGGGTCCCAGTGGTCCCATCGCCTTGAGCTCTTGGTTGCTCGATTCATCCATACGACGCTGACGCTGCTCGAAGGCCGCAGCGGGGATCGGCACGAGTCCCATGGGTGTCCCCTTGATCGCATGGCTCGATGGTCGGAATCGGTCCAAGCCTGGCGTCGAAGAGCCGGCGTCGCTAAGGCTCGGGAGTTCGGTGGGCATGCGAGTCCCAGCGGTCGATGCAATTCGGCCTGCTATAGGATCCTTCCACTCGATGCCTCCCGAACCGCTTCGAGCCGAGGCCGATGAGCTTGGGTTGCGACGAGACAACTCGCCCCGATTCCCCAGCAGATCCCCCAAGGAATTGCTCAGCGACTCATCGGTCGAGCCACCAGGACTCTGCGCCGATAGGTTCGAAGAGCTCGGGCCCGGGTCGATCGGAACTATCGGAACGGTGCTTTGGGTCCGAGGCATTTTGCCAAGACGCTCGTTTCGATCTTGCGGCGTTGGGCGCAATTCCAGTGAATCGTTCGATGGCTGCATGGTTTGAGCCAGTTCTCGCTCAATGCGGGATGGCGCGCGAGCCTGCGCAGTACCATCTACAATCCGCGTCGCGGTAACATCGATAATCCGCTGCGCTGGTAAAACAGCGGTCGATCGATCGACGCTCTCGGACTGCGCGATCGGAGTTCGATCGATTGCAGTTCGATCGATTGAAAGAGGTCTTGCCTCTGGCAAGCTGTCTTGGGCCAAGGGTGTTTGCTCAACCGACTCGGCCTGGATTGCTTGGCGCGGCATGGAGGTGTTCATCAAGTCCGGGCGATCGAGGGCTTGGGCCTGCTCGTCGGCGAGCTGCGGCTCGAGCACCTCTTGCTCGGCTAGCTGTTGGTCTTGGATGCTTTTCTTGGCATCGACTGGTTCGTTGGCGGTATCGAGCAGTTCGAGGGCTTTTTGAGCCTCGGTCGCCGGCCGCAGATCGACTTGGCTGGCCGGGTCGATTTGGTTTTGTACTGGTCGTAGATAGTCTGGCTCAGATCGATCTGGGGATACGGGTGAGGGCTGGAACGAAGTCCCCTGCGACATGGACTTGAGTTTCATTTCGATTTTCTCGGCGCCTTCTTTCCAGAGCCCGGAGAACAGGACGGTGTTGATCGCAGCGACAGTGAGTCCCAAGTGGACCAGGACGCTCAGGAGGAATCCGGCCTGGATCGAGCGATCAGCGCTTTGGGGGATCATCACATGCGCGAGCATTGACGAGGAGATGATCACCGTCGGGATGGCAAGGCAGTAGGTCCAAGCGTTGAAGAGGATGCGAGGATCGTCGAATCGAAATACTCGCAGGACCATAACGACCACCAGCACACCCAGTAGACCGATCGCTAGGTCCAGGACCCAGATGCTTGAGTTGGTGCGGTTCATGGCTGCGTCCCTGGCTGAGTCCCTGGCACTGGACTTGTCGACTCTTGCGAATCGTCTTGGGCGGTGATTCGATAGGAGGGGACTTTGAGGCGGTTGCACAGATCGATCAGCGAGACGACCGATTGGAACTCGACGCGTTTATCCCCTCGGAGGATGACCGTTTGTTGGACAGGGTTATCCAGAACGGCTTTGGCCAGGATCGCTTCGAGTTCTTGCAGATTGAGCCGTTTGCCTCGGAGCATGTACGTGCCGTCTTGGCCAACGCTCACGACGAGCTCTTCGGGCTGCACGGTCATGGGTAAGGCGTTTTTGGCCGAAGGGAGCTGGATCGGCAGTTGCTGGTCGTCTTGGGAAAACTGGGTAGCGACCAGGAAGAAGATCAGCAGCAGAAAGACCACATCGATCAGGGGGGTCAGGTTCAAGGCATCGAGGGCTTTTCCTTTTTGGATTTGGAAGGACATTGCCGAGTCTGGGATGGTGTGGGAGTGGAATTTGGTCGGGCGTGATTGGGTCGGATCGATGCGGATATTTTACCGGTTCGGAGTCCTTGGGGCTATGAATTCTGGACCGAACTTTTGGAACCCTGATGAACGCTCATGCCCTGGAGAGACGATCAGGGGGCCGGTTTTAGCGGGAACTCCGATTAAATTGATTCAACTTTTGGATCCGATTGGTCCGAAAAACCTAGTTAGTCGCATGGGTGCACGTGTACCGGTGACTTCAAATAAGCAGTGTTCTCGGGGGGGAATTATGATTCGTAAGGCGCTGATGGTTGTCGCCCTGGCCTTGGTTGCCGGCATTTCGACCGCTTCTGTATCTCACGCGCAGCAAGCGCAACAGGCTTATGGTAGAAGCTGGGGTGGAGCAGCCAGCAACCGCGACTACTCGCGATTCTACCACTATCCTTACGTTTACTATCCACAGAATTTCTATGGCAGTGAGTACTACCGCAGCAGCGACAACATGTACCACCGCTATGCACCGGAATCGCAAATTCCCGTTTACAATCGCCACTGGTACAATGAGTATCCGACCGACCGTCGGTACCACTGGGGCCATCATTTCATCCTCGACGTGTTCTAGTCCGCTTGGACTCTAGCATCGCGAGCGATCGAAAACCGCATTCCATTCCCGCACACCGTAGGTTGCCGTCCGCAGCCTGCGGTGTTTTCATTTTCGGCTTACTCCTTTGAGCGATCTTCGTATGTCGGATGCTCAGTCGCAACGCAACGTACCGAAGCGTCAGATCGCTCGGCTCATTGGCTCGTCGGTGTTCCCGATGTGGGTCCTCTCGGAGGATTCCCAGTTGGTATTTACCAACGAGGCCTTCGACGCTCTGTTCGGGGAGCTAGGCCCGGAGCCTTTGGGGTTGCGATGCGTGCTGGATGCCCAGGAGCCTTCGGCCGAGCGAACGGTTCTTGCCCGGTGGTTGGCTCTCCCTGCGAATGCCCCGAGCAGCTCGGTTCGTTGTGTGCGAGACAAACTCCCAGATAGGCACCCAGATAGGCACAGCGTTACGGACAATACGTTGCAGCCATTGGCTGGCGAGCCGCTCTTGCGATGGATTTTGCCACTGGATGAAACCTCTGAGCCCTGTTACCTGTGTATCTTGAAGCCCGACAGTGGGGACGCCCAAGCCATTCTTGAGGGGGATTTTCATCAGCGGATCGAGGTCCCAGCATTGTCGATATGGCAGAGCGATGCGAACCTCGATGGTGTATGGTTCTTGCAAGGCCAATCGCTGGCATCTGAGACATTGCGCAAGCAGTTGCGGTTAGCGATTGGTGGGGATCATCCGTTGCGATTGGTCGGTCATCCGGGGAACTATTTGGTTTTCTTGGCGGGATTGCTTTTCCAAGAGCGACGGTCACATCGCGGGTTACCGGCGACTCGGACGGCCCCGTTTACGATCGACTGTTCGCTGATGGACAAGGATCTTTTGCAAAGCACGCTAGAGTGGATCGATGACACGCGGCGCAAGAGCATTGTGCCCGAGGTGATTTTGCATCGGCTCGATATGTTGCCAGGAGAACTGCGCGAACCTTTGGCCAGGATATGCCGCGAGCAGGGGTGGAAGTATTTGGCAACGGCTGAGCAGCAAAGTCAGGACATGATTGCCCAGGGGGGAGAGGATTGGGAGTGGTTGATCGCGACGAGTTCGGTGCAGGTGCTCAGGATTGAGCCATTGTCGCATCGCACCCAGGAGCTAGAGAGTTTGCTCTTTGCGTGGATGCGCAGGACCAAGCATGTGCGTTGGACGCCAGCTTTTTTGGATGGTCTATTGGCTTATTCGTGGCCAGGGGACATCGACGAGCTGGACCGGGCGCTTGAGCATGCACTTGGGGTGAGCAGCGACGGGATGTTGGACGAGTCGCATTTACCGATCTCGCTGAGGACATATCCGTCGCACATTGAGCGGCCTCCAAAGCAGGAGTCGATTGAGTTGGATCAGGTCTTAGAGCGACTTGAGCGGATGCTCATTGAGCGAGCCTTGGAGAGTCATCCGCGGAACAACACAGCGGCGGCCAAGTCGCTTGGGATTTCTCGCACCCGATTGCTCAGGCGTATGCAGCAGTGGGGCATAGGCTCGGCGCCTGCGGCCAGCCCGGCGGAGGACGAAGTCATCTTCGAGGAGTTCGACACGAACCAGGGTACGGAAAACAGCCAAGACCGCTAATGTGTTTTGGTGCGAGCCAGTCTACTAGCTTGTACGACGGACTGGAAGTCCGTCGTACGAGAAAGTCCATCAGCACGTACGATGGACTTCCAGTCCGTCGTACAGCACTGATTCGTAGCTGCGTAATCGCACACCGGCCTAATCGGCTTTTTCTAATGGTAGGGGGCCCGCTTGCGGGATAGATTTTTGGAGGCTACTTGCCCTGTCATAACGGCCGTGTCAGCTTTGTCGCGACGCTCTTGTTCGCGGCACTCACGCACGGCCTGGAGGATAGGCCGCTTTCCGACGATGGGGTAACAGCTCCCCGGTCTTGGCCGTCCTGAGAAGCATGTGCGTGATGACGCTCCCCAAGTACATCGCACCAACGAGTTCCAGCCAGCGCAAGGCACTGGCTACCAGCGACATCAAGATCGCATTTCGCCCCCCTTCGCCCCCGGGCTTTGAC
>CAILTZ010000466.1 GCA_903837255.1 uncultured Pirellula sp.
CGATCTCGCTTCTCGGTAGGTGTGATGAGCTTGCCGGTTGCAGCCTTGGGTTGGTCCTCGGCTTGCGTGGTTTGCCAAGCCCCTGCGGTGGCAAGTGCTGCTCCCGAAGCGGCCGCAGCCGAGAGAAACACGCGACGATTGGTTGGTCGATTGGTTGCTTGAATTGACTGATGGTTCATCGGCGGACCGGTCCGGAGTAGAAGGTGGGGAATGGGCGTGAGAATTCCCCCCTATTCTAATGGATTCTCAGACGTTCTTCGACTGAGAATCACTCTCGACGCATAGAAAAACCGGTGTAGTGCAACCCTGTTTCTTCATCGACCACAAACGCCCCACCAGGCGCAAGATACTTGGCAATCACCTCAAAGGGTGGCAGTTTCTTGCTGCGAACCGCGGTGACCAAAGCGGTCAAGAAAGGATTGTTCTGGGCAAACTGCTCGAGGTTATCGATATTCTGAGGATCGGTCGCCAGGTCGTACATCAGACGCATCCCTTCCTCGGGGCGTTGGTAAGCCAGGATCGACATCTCGCTGTTCTTTAACTGGGCCTTGATCCTGTCGCGGACCAACTTGAACTCGATCGACTCAGACAATAATCCATCGCCGCCGGAGTTGAATTTGATGACCTCCTCGATGGCTTGGACCGAATCGCTCAAGAGCAATTGGTCGTCCATGATGCACACTGCTGGCTGGGGTAGTCGGATATTGCGACCCTCGGCGTTTTCTGAACGCTGCTCGATGGTGTAGATCGTCGCATCCCCATAAAGCTTGCTGATCAACTCCGGTCCACCTGAACCCTTGAGCTTTTCGAACATCTTGGGCAAGATCTCGGATTTCATTCTCGATGCATTCTTGACGTGGATGCAGTAGACGTTCGACTGGCTATTGATTTTCTTCGGCGGAACGATCAATTGCACGAGGCTGAAGCGATCGTTTAGACCATCGATGACATCGGTCCTCAGATCGATGCCCAGATTCCGGTTGGCTTCTTTGACAAACCGGTCATTAAAGGATCCTTCGCCAGCAAAGGTATCCACGAGGCTTTCGACGGCGTTGAAGGTTTTGGCCATCTCCCAGTTCATCGTAAAGTAACTGGTGACCTGATCGCTAACCCAAGGCTCTGGATCGGTAGTACCGGCTTTGGGTCGAATCACCTTCATGATCCCTTGGCGGTTGGGATTCAATAGTAAATGTCCATGGATGATCGAATCGAACTCGTTGGGGGCGATGATCGCGCTGCCGCCGATCCCCTTGATGCCGTCGAGACCGATGGTCTTGAACGCCGCGAGAACTGCGACCGAGCCGCTGTTGCTCTTGCCTATTTCCCGGACCATCGCCAGCGGATCGATGAAGAACGAAACCTGAGGTCGCTCTCCCTCGGTCCCAACGCAACGGGACATGATGGTCGTAAAGTCGCGGTTGTCCGAGAGTGGCTTGTGATCGATCCCGTTGCCGGTCCAGACCATGGCCAACTGCTCGGCATAGTCGGCTCGGTTGGTCACAACCATGACCCCCGAATCGATAAAGTAAGTAACCGATTCACGCTCAGAGCGTCCCATCGACAAGAGCTTGATCTTGCCCACCTCCTTGGCAGTGAGCATCCCGCCGCGGGAATCGGTGGCCTGCTCGGCCCGCTCGATGAGCACTTGCAAAGCGGGCATCTCATCGCCAGCTTCGAGCATCATCACAACGGCCGGCTCGGTCTTGGTCGCGACCAAGGCAACGGCAAGCTCCCCGTTGGGGATCGACAAGAGTTCATCGAGGTTTAGCCCAATGGCGTCCTGCATCCCCTGCAACTGGCCGACAAAGGTCGAATAGAACGTGCCAAGAATTGGAGCGATCTGCGGATCGTTCATCATCTTGCCCATCCCCGTGGCCTCCATCTTGGCCTTCATGTCCCGGGTGTCGTCGACACGGACATAAGCCAACGTCTTGGTTGGGAATAACTTGGGGGCACTGAGATGCTGCTGAGCAAACGCGGCTTGTCCGGCGGTCAATACTGCCAAACATACCGACGCACATGCCGAAAGGATCAAAAGGGACTTTTTCATAGTGCTCTCTAATTCGAACCGCTTGGCGAGATCTTGGACGATGGACCAACGGATTTTAACAGTTTTTGGTTTCTCGGGTGTTTTCGTGTCGGGGCGCCCGTCGGAAAGCGGACCAAACTCACCGCAAAGGCGCAAAGTTCGCCAAGTCTAAGAGGGACCGACAGCGAAAAATGGGTTCGGTTCAACACCCCATTGTCTATTGTCTTAAGCTTTGCGAGCTTGGGTTCAAATCAAAGAAACGCCAGTTGCCCGGTGATGACACATTTAAAATCGCAGGAATTAGAAAACTCACCGGAGTGCTTGCGCACTTCCGCTAACGGCAACCATCACCGAG
>CAILTZ010000467.1 GCA_903837255.1 uncultured Pirellula sp.
ATTGATGATTGATGATTGATGATTGATGATTTGCGATCGGCGATTGCCGTGGCTCGTCACGGAGGGGTCCGGAGATCGGGTGCCACGGCCTTTAGGCCGTGCGCCTTGCACCGTGAGAAGGAATCCAGCAGACGCACGACAATGCACGACCTGAAGGCTGCGGCACCCATTCATCCTAGTCGCTAATGTTCATTTCCTCCGGATTCCTGCAAAAAGGAGCGTATCTCCTTAGCCATGTTTTCAATTTCCTCCGTGTCTCCACGAAGGAGCTGATTAGCGACCTTATCCGCGTCAATCCACGCCTGTATTCCTTCAAGAATCAGCTCCGTTATCTTTCTATTCTTTTTGGGATCGTCGAATGGATATAATCCAAGTACTCCACCATCAAGCTGCAGTTTTAAATAATCTTCTATTTCATCATCGTGAATCGGCCCCTTCGCCAAGGCTTGCTCGACAATAAATACAAAGTTTTCAGAACGCATATTCCAAACGCATCCGCGCTTCAGAACAATGTCTGAACTCATTTTCTTTTCCTCACGACATAAAATCAATTCCACCCCGCTGATTCGTAGAAAGCAAGTAGCCTGAGCGAATCGCCGTAGGGTGGGTCGAGCGGTACGCCGCGAGGCCCGCCGCCGTACTTCGCATCGTCCTCAGAAAGCGCGATGTCTGATCAAGTCGGGATGGTGGGCCTCGAAGACTCGACTCACCTTACAAAACGATAATCCGATTCGCTTACCCATGCAAAAAATGAAGCCGGCCCCAACGCGGAGGACCGGCTTCATTTGAATCAGACATGTTGAGTTAGTAGACCTTCGCCTAGCGAAGATCAGTTCACGTCAGCGACGGACTTGTGTTCGATCTCTTTCCAGTTCTTGTCGCCGGTCTTGATCTTGTCTGATGTCTCCTCGCTCCACTTCTTCTGGATCGACTTGTTCAGGTTGAAGTAGAGCTTGCCATCGACGATCTTCCACAGGAGGGGATCGCCGTCGAACTTCTTGTGGACGAAGCAGCCATACGCACAGAACCCGCCATACTGGGGAAGGTATTTCTCGCGTGATTCCTTGAACATCTTCAGGTGCTCAGCGGACGCGAAGCGATAGGTCGCGCCTTCGTGCGTGGTGGTGAACTCCTCGGTACCGACCGTGGGCTTGCCATCGGTGAAATAGGCGACGACGTCGTAGCCACGAACAGCCAGGGGCTTGCCGGTTTCGGTCGGACCCGCTGACACGTTGACTTCCGCGTCAGCGAACACGGTGGAGGAGCAGATCGGGGCGAGAATACCAACCGCCAAGGCGGCGGCGACGATAGCGATGCGAGAACGATTCATGGGAAACTCCTGAGTTTGGGACATGCGTCCCTATGGAGAACTCGGACTTGGGATACTACGCATTTCTGATTGAGAGAAAGCAGGTTGAACGCCAAAATGAATCTTGAACCCCTTGAAACCTGCTTTTGACAACGGGTTCGTTTGATCCATACGCCAGAGCTTCAATACTTACGCCGCGGTGTAAAAGCGTTCGGAAACAACCTTGCCGTCTTTCCACTGACGACGGAGGATTTCGTTCCAAACGATCGGACCATTCGGGCCGACCATGTCGAACGTCCATTCGGTGATGGTCACGTTTTCGCCAACACCCTGGGCGTGCAGCGTCGCGCCGTTGAAAGCCTTCAGCGTCGCGAAGAACGCGGACAGGTGCTTGTGCTGGGCGGCCCGGCCCGACCTTACGGGCTGATTGCCCTCCTGAAAGGTCGCGTCGGGAGCGTAGAACTTCTCGAGGGCATCGAGAATCTTGCCTTGGCGGGTCATCTCGTTGAGTTGGTCATCGATTGTCTTGAGCTGATTCACGTTAACTCTCCTTAAAGTGGACTAAGCAAAACACGCAGTCTTCAAACCAGTCGAACCGACACATGTCGGATCACATCAAGTTGGACACGCGTGCTGGTTCCCGTGTGACAGACTTCTTGCGTTTTTCTTCGAAGCATGAAATAAGTTGAGGCATTGGTGTCACAAGAGGGCCTTGACCTTCGTCGAACAATTGCTGGAGATGCAGCTCATGGGTGGAACAACAGAGCAAGGCCTGACCGCGAACGATTTCGAAAAATTCGTCCGTGAATCAGCGGGACAGATACGGGCCGTGATCCGAAGGATCGTTCGTCGTGACGCCGAGGTCGACGACGTGCTCCAAGAGACCTACATGGCCGCGTGGAAAGCCCGTAGCTCATTTGATGGGAGATCGAGCATGAAAACGTGGATTCACAGGATCGCGGTCAACACCGCCCTGAATCGGATGCGACAACGCAAATCGCTTCGGATTCTCCTTGAAACGGATCAAAGCGCGTTTTTGCCCGACGAAACACGCCCGGAGCAACCCGCTTCCGGACCTGAAATGACCCAGGCCGTCGCACTGCGTGAAGTCGTCTGGGCAGCGGTCGACGAGCTGCCGGAAGACGCAAGACTCGTGCTCGTGATGCGCGACGTCGAGGGCTTCTCCTCCGAGGAAGTCGCCGCCAGCCTGGGAATCAGCGACGCTTCCGTTCGACAAAGGCTCCACCGAGCCCGACGCGCCGTCGCTGAATTACTGAAGCCCGAACTCTGCGACGTCGGCGATATGACCTGCGGCGGACAACTCGACCTGCTCCTGGACTACCTCGACTCTGCCCTGCCCGCTGACCTGCTCATGCCTGTCACTAACCACGTTCGCGACTGTCCAGTCTGTCACGCAATGGCGGCGATCTATTCTCAAACCATCGCTCTGCCACTCTCTACCGCCTACCTTGACCTGCCGGCTTCGGACGCGGTCGTGAATCGGATCGTCATGCAGTGCCGCGACTAAACGCCAATTTATAAAAGCAGCTTGGGCGATTCGCCGTAGGGTGGGTCGAGCGGTACGCCGCGAGGCCCGCCACTGGATGATCGTCTCACACTTCACATTGGCCGCTCATCACAACCATCGGGGACCCGATATCGGATCGTGTTCCCAAACGGTGGGTTTGACTGCGCTCTACCCGCCCTACTTGATGCCCGATTAATCACTTCGCACCCATCGCCATAGATCATCCGCTGGCAGGTAGACGCGGTTGAGCAGACTCTCTTGATGGGCATAGATAGTCAAATCACCTGGCACCCTTACCGGAGGCGCAATTCGGAAACAAAACATGTAGCGCACCTTGCCCTCCAGATCAACGCTTACATGAGATCGATTCATCAAAATGATGAATGAATAGACATATAAAAATACTAGGTAGATCGAGATCGCAATCCAACCCAATCGCTTATCCCGGCGGTACAGAGGACTGATCATCATTGCGATGACATAAGCAGGGATGGCCAACACCGGGGCATACGCGAACGTTATTGAAAGTAAGCCAAGAACGCTGATGTAGGCGTCAAAGTCCGTGCCAAGACAGAAGCGATCCGCCAGGAAGACGATGCAAAGAGACAGGGTCAGAATCGCCACAAGACACCCGCACCTGATGGCGTGGTGCCGCATCCTGATCAGCATTTGACGCTTATTGATCAATGGATCCCACCCTACTTGCTCGGCTTTTCCAGTTTTTCAGGATCAACACCCCATCCATGCTCGCCTAATGGAAACGGGCCCGAGCTATGTCCAATCAAAGCATTGTTGACGAAAAGCCTCCGATCCAGATCTACCTCTCGATTAGAGAACGGACCGGAGGTTAAAACGCCAACCGCCTTATAAAGAGTGACATTAACGCTTTCCTCCTTCATCAGCTTTCTAATCTCAATCCGCGTTCCCGCGGGAATAACTCCAAGTCCTTGACCATTGAAATTGGTGTACTCCGCGTCTGAAATCAACAAGAGTCGCTCATATGATTGTTGTGGCCGCAGCAGATATAAATCGACCTTGGTTGTCCACGTTCCCGTTATTGTATTGAAATTGCCGTAGTTTGGATTGTCTGACACATCCTCTTGTTTTGAACAGCCGATCGCCCCCAGCGCGGCTAAACATATTGCGACAAGTCGAGCTTGATTCGTTTTATGATTCAATTGTCGCAGACTAAAATACTTCATGGCAATACGACCTGTCGATGATGTCAACATTTCAGCGAGAAGGACGGGGCAATTAG
>CAILTZ010000468.1 GCA_903837255.1 uncultured Pirellula sp.
ACCCCGACGAAAAGAGAGCTTATCGGAACGATGGCAAGGGGAATTTTAGTCTCGCGGGTCAAGATTCCGTATCGCACTTGCTCGTCGGAGCACTTTGCCAAGCTGCTCATGCCATTGGCAGAGCACTCGCACCGTCGCATTCTGACCAGTACCACCGTCGATCAGATCGCTCCGGGGAGTGTGACGCTCAGCGACGGGCGCCGAATCGATGCCACGGCCGTGATCGACAATCGAGGACCGGCACCCCTGAACGCGGGGAACTTTGCTGGCGGTTTTCAAAAATTCTGGGGGTTCGAGTTGGAGTTCAACACCGATTGGCCGCATGCGAATCCAATCATCATGGATGACCAAATCGATCAGCAGGATGGTTTTCGGTTTATCTACACCCTGCCGATGGAACGCCGCCGCGTGTTGGTCGAGGACACGCGGTTCTCGAACACGCCATCGATCGACCGCGAGGAATGCTTGGAAAGGGTCCGTGCCTACGTTGTTTCGCAAGGCCTCCATGACTGGCGGATCGTTCGCGAGGAACATGGAGTCTTGCCGATGCCGACCGGAGGATCATTGCCCGGCAGCGGTCTTCCGATGCTTGCGGGGGGATACCGAGGTGGATGGTTTCACGCTGCGACCGGCTACTCGTTTGCCATGGCATTGCAGGTGGCCGCATGCGTTGCAACCAATCCTGCGGACCGATTGCCTCAGGTCTTAGGGCAGTTAAGCCATGAGCATGCATGGCGATCGCGGTTCGCACGATTCCTAAATCGGTTGCTCTTTGAGCTCGTCAAGCCGCAAACGCGTTATCAGATCTTTCGGCGGTTTTATCGGGTGCTCGATGAACCGGCAATCGCCCGCTTTTACGGCCATCGATTCACTCCGCTGGATGCCTTGCGCATCGTCGTCGGAATCCCTCCCATGGGGCTCCGTCCCTTTCAATTTCTTCGATCCTACACGCGGCTACCCTCCACTCGGGCAGTCATCCAACCATCCACTCAACCGCACAAGGTGCCCGGATGAACCCTCACGTCAAAGAACTCTTAGACCGCTCCTTGTTCGAACCCATGCGCGATTTCAAATGTCGGCAGGGGAAACGCATTCGCGGTTCACTACTGCAAATCAGCTACGAGATGGCCGGTGGCATCGGAAATGTGCCCGCCTCAGTGAGCGATGCGATTGAAAGCCTGCATGCAGGTTCCTTGGTCATCGACGATGTCCAAGACGATTCGCGCTCGCGGCGCGGTCAGTTCACGATGCATCAGAGCATCGGCGTTCCGCTGGCCATCAATGCCGGCAATTGGATGTATTTTCACGCGCTGGAATGCTTGAGCGATTCCCCGTTGCCAGCCGAGATTCGCGCGCGATTGATCGAAGCCATGGTACGCACCGCGCGGCGCTGCCACGAGGGTCAAGCGATCGACATCCATGGGCGGGTCGATCAGGTCCCCATCGAGCATTGGGAGGATACCACCAGCGCGATCAGCCTCATGAAGACAGGTTCCCTCGTCGAATTGGCAATGCGGATGGGTTGCATCGCGGCCAATGCGCCCGATCGACTCCTCTCGGTCTTGCCGGTGCTCGGTCGCCGGATCGGGATCGCGCTCCAGATGCGCAATGATCTCGATGAGTTGGCATCGATCGCGCAGTGGCAGCGCGAAAACCAGTCCGATGATTCGATTCGCGATGATGATCTTCGCAATGCGCGAATGACTTGGCCCTGGGTCTGGGCCTCTCAGCGCACCGGGCATGCCCAATGTCGAGAATGGGCGATGCGACTCGATCGCTCGCCGCAAGATCGATGGGAAGTTGCACAGGAGTTGTTTCAGCTCGTTGGCCAACATGGTGATCAGATCATCGGTGCGTTGGTCTCCGAGCAATTGCGATTGCTTGCAGAGCATGTCATTGATCGACGATTGCTCGATGGCATCGGAGAGATCCTGCGGACGATCGAGCGACCGAGTTGGCCGATCGCTGTCCTCGGAGGGATCCATGCCGAGCATACGTCGGAGGTTGCCCGATGATCCAAGCGACCTGGCCTGATTCGAATTCCGAAACCGACATCAATGAGCAAGCCCCTGGGTGCGACTCGGCGTCTCTGGGACAATCTTCAGGACGATCGCGCTGCGGTCGGGCGGCGGTGATCGGAAGCGGATTTGGCGGTCTGGCCGCAGCGATCCGACTGCAGGCGATGGGTTTTGAGACCGTCTGCTACGAGTCGCGCGATCGGGCCGGGGGCAGAGCCTCTGTCTATCAAGACGCAGGCTATACATTCGATGCCGGTCCGACGGTCATCACCGCGCCGCACTGCCTCGAAGAGTTGTTCGAGTTGGCCGGCGAGTCGATGTCCGACCATGTCGATTTGATCTCGGTCGATCCGATGTATCGCTTGCAGTGGCCCGACGGAATGCGGTTTGACTACAGCAACCAGGAATCCCGTCTGGTCGAACAAATACGGAGTTGCTCGCCCGGCGATGTCGAAGGATACTATCGTTTTGCCGATTACACGCGTCGCGTGTTTGAAAAGGGATACCTACAACTCGGTGCCACTCCCTTTTTGAACTTTCGCGATATGATTCGCTGCGCACCGGATCTGATGCGCCTGCGAGCCGATCGCAGCGTCTATGCGACCGTCTCTCGATTTATCAAGCACGAGCAGTTGCGCCAAGCCTTTAGTTTTCATCCCCTGCTCGTCGGTGGGAACCCGATGGAAACCAGCGCCATCTACACCCTAATTCACTGGATCGAACGGCAGTGGGGAGTGTTCTTTCCGCGAGGTGGCACGGGGGCTTTGGTCGAGGCCTTGGTCGCTCTATTCCAGCGGCTCGGAGGGGAGTTGCGGTTATCGAGCCCGGTCGATCGAATTTCTGTTCAATCCGATGAACGCGGTCGAACGGTTCATGATGTCTATGACTCTCGGGGAGTGAAGGAACGGTTCGATTTGGTTGTTTCCAACGCCGATATCCATCACACCTATGGGACGCTCTATCGCGATAGCGTCGGGGGGAACACCATGCGCCGGCGGCTCGAACGCATGGATTGGTCTATGTCTTTGTTTGTGATGTATTTCGGCACCAAGCGGCGTTACCCGGACTTGGCCCACCACACGATCCTCTTCGGCCAGCGCTATCGCGGTTTGCTCAAGGAC
>CAILTZ010000469.1 GCA_903837255.1 uncultured Pirellula sp.
GACCACTGAGCTACTGTGTCGGGCTACTGTGTCGGGCTACTGTGTCGGGCTACTGTGTCGGGCTACTGTGTCGTCCAATAGGGTGGGTGAGTTGGGATTAGGCAAAGCGAGCAAGCAGCCCTAGTCTTACGAGCTGATCGCTTTCCATTGCAATCTTCCAATGGCCTTGGCCAATCCTGTTTCGGGATCGACATCGACCCAGGTAGCGGCCATCCGGACATCCTCGGTGGCGACATGAAACGTGTTGGGATCAAACGTCAGGGTGGTTTTCAAAACCGGTTGAATCTCGCGTCCTAGGATGCTTTTGTAGGATCCGGTCATGCCGATGTCGCATTGGAATGCTGTTCCACCTGAGAGAATCTGCTCGTCGGCAGTCGCCACATGCGTGTGGGTACCAAGCACGGCACTGACACGACGGTCAAGAAAATACCCCATCGTCTGCTTGTCGCTTGTCGCCTCTGCATGCAGATCGATCCATCGGATTCGGACCTCGGGAGGGATTTGTTCGAGAACTTTTTCAACCGCTTCGAATGGGCAGTTGATCGGTCGCATAAAGACTCTGCCTAACAGACTGATGACTGCAACGGCAACGCCGCCTCGGGTGTGGACCACGCAGTGGGTTTTTCCGGGTGCTCTGGAGGGGAAGTTGGCCGGCTTGACGATATTGCTTCGGGTGGCAAGAACTTCCTGGATCTCACGTTTTTTGTAGATGTGATCCCCTAGGGTGATCGCATCGACTCCAGCGGTGCACAACTGATCGTATTGCTTGACGGTCAAGCCGGCCCCTTCGGCTGCATTCTCTGCATTGACGATAATTGCATCGCAGCCTTGCTCGCGGAGCTTAGGCACCATCGAACAAACGATGGTCATTCCTGGTTTGCCTACAACGTCTCCAATGTGAACCACTCGCACGCAACCGGGCAACTTTTCGGGGAGTCGATCGTCTTGGTTCATGGTGCGGTTTCAGCCAGCAGGCGCTTGATGGTCCATCCAGGGAGTCCATTATAGAGAAAGGATTCGATTTTAGAGTGTATGCTCGGGGTGACTCAGGTCGTTTTCTTGCCCTGGTCATTCGCAGCAGGACTCGCAGGTGTCTGCGGTGTCGTGGACGCGATCGTCCCGAAATCGACTGTTTTATCGAAGTCTTTGGGGTGAATCATGGTATTCCAAACCTCGTCGGTATCTTTACTGGACTCCTTGGTCGCTTGAGTAATCAGTTGCGTTTCGTTGTGAGCCGAGGAACTCTGGCGCGATGCCCCCGAAGAGGGCTTAGAGGATTCGAGCGATGGGTTACCACCCCGTTCATATCGGCTCCACCAAGCATCGGCGTCATTGATGTTCCAAGCATCGCTGGCAGCCAATCGGTGCAACAGTTGGGAAAGATCGCGAGCCGTTTGCGGTCGCTTGGCTCGGTTCTTTTCCAAACAGGACAAGATCGCATGTTCCAATTCCGATGCGATCTGTCTGCCTGCACGTAGCGATGGTGCGAGAGGAATCGCATCCACATGCAATTGGCAGAGCTCTGCAAGCGACGTGGCTTGGAAGACCGGCGAGCCGGTCAGCAAAAAGTATCCGACCGCTCCTACAGCATACAGATCGCTACGAGCATCGACCAAATCTGGCGTCTGGATCGACTCGGGGGACATGTACAAAGGTGTCCCTGCCATCCCTTCCTGATTCTTGTTTCGCTTGGCATCATCGACGGCCCTGACCAATCCAAAGTCCAAGAGCTTGACAAAGTCTGGAACCCCACCGCGTCGATTGAGCATCACGTTGGCTGGCTTGATATCTCGGTGAACCAAACCCATCGAGTGGGCTTCGAACAGTGAACTGCAAAGTTGATCGAGGATCTTGGCGACTCGACCTTCGGGCTGCGGTCCGAATTTGTCGACCAAATCTTGAAGATTGATTCCGTCGAGGTACTCCATCGCATAGTAAAAGATCCCTTCGGGGGTTCGTCCGTAGTCGTAGATCGCGATGGTATGCGGATTGTTGAGGTTGCAAGTGATCTGAACTTCTTGCTCGAAACGACTGATTGAGGTTTCATTGACCCGCTCGACATTCAATAGCTTGATCGCGCTCTGCCTTCGGAGCATCGCGTGGTGCCCGCGATAGACCGTACCCATGGCCCCTTCACCGAGTTTTTCATCGAGGCGGTACTGACCGAGCTGCTTGGCTTCCACAGCCGCTTGCCTTGCCTCCCGTTGCATACGGCTGAGGATGAGCGTAAAGGCCAAAATCGCCATCGTCGCTAGTGCCAACAATGCGAACATGGTGTAAAAGGCACGTTGCAAAATATTCAGTGGTTCAAACGCTTCGTCGTAGTCGATCTCCGTAACCAACCCAAGGGAATAATCTTTAAGCCAGGTCCAGATACCGACAACGGGCACCCCGCGATAATCGCGGTATCCGCCAATTTCCATCCCGTCTTTTCCCTCGATCAATTGAGAGGCCGCTTTCGTAAATGCCAATTCCGATCGGCGAGACTTGGGACGGAAGCCCTCGGTCATGTTCCCACCAGGATCCCGGAGCTGGATGTTCAAGATCGATTCGGCATTCTCCCAATCGGGCAGAACGCCCAGCAGAATCAGGTCTTCATCGAACCGACTCCCTGAGACCATCAGACCTTGGCGGTCGACCGCGTAGGTCTCGCCGGATTTACCGATCCGTCCGAGTTGGATCAGACGCGTGAACTCGCGTTCGGGTCGGATACGCAGCGACAAGGCGGCGATGATCTGAAGGTCTTGATTGAGCACCGGTACGCTGACAAACATGGTCGGAACCCCGGTCTGCATCTTTCCATGCCCGTCGGCAATCGCAACGCGACTTGAAAACGGCGGCGACACCGTCGACTTGTTATCGAAGACCTTTGCAAGAAAAATTTCGTACTCTTCAACACTTTTACCAATCAACTCCCTGTGGTTCGATGCGAGGATCGTATGCTTTGGATCGGATATCATGTATCCAGTAAACTCGTAATTGGCTAGAGTCGGCGCGATTTCTTGTTCGATCTCCTCGAGCAGTTTGGCAGACCCGAGTCCATCGCTAGGATTCGTTGGTTGAACGCTGCTGGAGGCCTTGATCAATTGATCGATCTGCTGCCGCAAGTCGCTCTGATTGGCCAGTGTCCTGGCGCTGGTCTCTTGCTGGGAGAGCCATTTGAGGACCATCGATTTCTCGACCTCAAGCAACGTGGTCAACTGCGATTGCAGGTTGGCTTCCATCGTCATGCGGATGCTGCGGGTGATCAGATAACCAATGAGCGATAGCAGCAAAACGGCAATCAACGGCCAAAGCCACAATTGGCGACGCAGCAGGAGCGTGGTGCTCTGGATGCGATTGCCCATCGACGTCCGCGTAAAGGTCATGTGCGCCTTGCGGCCGTCGTCTTTATCTTTCCGCTCAGACCACCACTGCTTGATCGTTGACCACATCGCTAAGAACTACCTACACAATTCCCAAAACAATTCCCAAAACAGGTCCCAAAACAGGTCCCAAAACCGGCGCAATCCACAAAGAGCGTGCAAGCCCGATAACCCGCAAGCCCAACCCAAGTTTGCTACATGGGTATCTCAACAGTAGTTCACGATTGAGCCTAAGCGAGCTGAAAAGAGGAGTTTTTTGAACGATTTCGGACAATAATGGATTATGGCGTGGAGAGCAACCGCTTGGCTTCTTCGAGCAGAAAACTTGCGTCTGTAAATGGCTCATAACCGATGTCATGCCAGCGAATTCGGCCTTGTCCATCGACCAAAATCGTTCCATGTAACGGTTGGCCTTCAAAATCGTCAAAGCAACGGAAACTCTTAAACACATCCAAGTCCGAGTTGGACATCAGCGGTATGTTCATCGAGCCATCAAAACGTTTCAGCCCCTCGCTCAGCGACTGCCCATCCTCGGTACTGATGCCCACGACTTGAATCCCAGCATCCTTAAACTCCGCCATCTTGGGTGAAAACGTCTTGAGCTGCTCGGTGCAGTGCAAACAGCCAAACCCCAAATAGAGGATCATGATATAAGGCTTTCCTCGCAGGTTCGACGAAGAATTGATCGCAAGCGAAACTGGCTCTGAACTGGCAAGCGGCGTTGAGACCTGTATTTCAGGGCTGGCTAAACTCCATGAAGGTGCCACTGGAGGAACCCAGCGAACCGGACCGAGCGAGTCGAGCACTGGACGATCCCCAAGGTCCTTTCGCTCAGGTGCAGTCGTCTCCCAGGCAAGCCCAGCAGAGACACTGCTTGCAATCTGTTTGGCTTGTTCGATCCAAGTGATTCCCGGTTCGCACGCCCATACGAGTTTCGCACAACGCTCGAGGGCTCGCGTGCGATCTTGCTTCCATTGATCTACCTGCTTGGCCTGCCCTTTGGACTCGATGGCTCGGTGGGTCACGATGGCAAACATAGCACTTGGCAAAACCTCCCCTTCGGATCCATTGAACGCGTCGCGTGCCTTGCCCACAGCAAGCTCGTGTTCGCCTGCGGCCTGGGTCCAGTCGATCCGTTGCCATATGTCGATCGAATCGCGAGCCTCGCTCGAACGCCGGACGGCTTGTCGATAGTCTCCTCGATGCGCGGCGGCATAGGCCTCAAGGGTGTTTATGTAGCTTGCTAGCCGATAGCTTCGATAGGTCTTTTCATGCAAAGCCTTTTGCCGATCGATCTCCTCTTGTGGTTTGTCCTTCCACTTGCTCTGGTCAAACTCCTGCATCACTCGATCGACAAAGGGCAGGTCCCTCTCCTCGCCCCAAAGATCCTTGGGAGCTTCGGTAGGCTCCAAGAGACTAGGGGGCAAACGCTTGGCCGAATCCGTACTTCGGCTGGCCGCATCGACATCGATCAATAGACTTCGGCGCAGTTCTTTCATTCCCTGCAGAATCGCTTCGGCTTGTTCTTTCTTGCCGGTTTCAAAAGCTGCGATCCCCCTTAGCATCTGAACTTCGTCAGCTCGCGTGGTTCCCTCGGCAGCTTGAAGGTAGACGCTATCGACCAACTCGGAGGCCTGGGGCCATAGACGATAAGTTCGTATCGCTTGCAAAAGCCTCTGTCGCCCAAAATTCGATGAGCCGTTTGCGCTGGGCGAATTGTATTTCGGGTGCCGAGGCAACTCGATCATGTTCTTTGCCAGCGAGAGGGCATCGGAGGGCCGTCCGATGTTGAGCCAATCGCGAATTAGCCATTCGTTGTTGTGCGCATAGTTGTGGATCTGGTCGGGCATCACGCGATCTCGAATCATGTGGGCATGGTCGACCCTCGCCGAGGCTTCTTGTTGCCAAGCTGCATCGGCATAGCGATGCAACCGGGAGTAAGTATGGCCGGGCATATGCCACATGTGAGCGATCCCCGGTGCACTCGGGCCGCACTCGGCTGCGGCTCGGAGGGCCAGTTTCTCCTTGCGGTAATCCCACAGGTGGATTCGGAAATGGTGAGCCGGATGCCTCGGATTGCGTCGAAAGATATCCTCGAGCATCGAGTCCAATGCGGTGTAACTTTGAATGTCGTTCCCTTGGCCCTGATTTTGCCAAATTTGCAGCACGAGCATGGCTTTGAGCTCGATCTCCTCTGGGTAATCCTGGACGATCTCATCGAGCTCGCGGGCGTAACTTTTGAAACGCTCTTTGCGTTTGTCTCGGACTTCGTCGGTGACGTTAGGTTTCTTTTTACCCCCTTTGGACTCGGACTTGGATGGGTCCTTTTCGTCTTCCTTTTCCTTTTTCTCTTCCGGTGGCTTGGGCCAGTCTTTGACCCGTCGGCTCCAGGCCTCGATGAGCCGCCTTTCCAAGGGGCTCGACTTTTCGATCCGCTTCATGGCCTGTTCGATGAACCCAGCGGATCGCTCGGGATTCTCGGTGTTGGCCCTAGCCATCCCCCAGTAGAAAATGGCTCGGTCGGGTTCGATCGAGGCAGCTTGGCGGAACGATCGCTCGGCTTCGAAGTACCAAAAGCCATGCAACTGCGAGATCCCTTGATCGAAAAACCGCTGGGCCATTGGGTTTTCGGTGGAGATTTTCCAGTGGATGTTCCCCATGCCTTGCATCAGATAAGCCGCTTGGCGGGGGCCCTCATTAAAGGCCTGTGCATGGAACGAGTGGCCGGGATTCTTGTCCTTGGCGGGATCTTTTTGGTCCTCGGTCCCCCAGGCGATGGGCAGTGTGATCAAACTACACGCTGCAAGAGTGCTCGGGAAAAACTTGAATAAAGACGGCATTCGCATCGGTCGATCCGGTAGGAGCGTCAGGAGGGTAGGTGGGGGGAGCCGGTGGCTGCAAGAGTGATTATAGTTTACGAAAGGAACCGATGCTTGAAGAATCAACCCATGCGTAGCGCGATATAAAACGCATCGCGATAATCTACCTGGACAGGTGGTTTTGTATCGATTTTGTCCTTGGATTGGCGGACTTGGCAGGCTTGCTCCCATGCCTGGATCATCCAAGAATCTCAACGCTTTGCTTGTGCTTCATACATTAAATCAACCCAATGGCTTTGCGTCCGATCCAAAACGCCGTTAGCAGTGCAACCATCAGAGCTACCAGCCAAGGATGCGACCAAAGAGGAATCCGGCGGATGGTCGAAGGGGGCTGTGGTGCCATCCGGATCGCGTCCATCCATTGATCGGGTTGCTGCAGGGATAGGGTTGTGCCACCGGTCAGACGCGCCAGCTCCTCGAGCACCTTGGGACGGGCCGCTTGCCCAATCCGCTCGCGCGAAACGCCCTGGACAAAGAAACTCGTCTCGAGCGACTCGGAGGTCTGCTTGCACAAAAGCGTCACCTTGTGCGTTCCAGGCTCGGCCGTCTCATATCGCCCTTCAAACGATCCCCAACTCTCCGAGCCGCCGCTAGCTAGTTTGATCGATTGGGTCTTGCCCGATGGCGATTCGATCTTTGCTGTGACGTCCCCTTGAGCTAACGGCTCTCCACTGGTCTGCATGACATTGGCCCTGAGCGTGAGCGTCTGGCCAATGCTCGGGGTGTCGGGAGAGAAGTAAAAACGCATCGATTCCCCTTTGGCCATGTTGCGTTGGTAAGCCATCCAGCGGACGACTTGACTCCAAAAGCGATAGTGGTATTTGTCCTCGACCCCTTTTCGCCATCGCCACACCCCATCGGTACCCATGAAGAGAACCTTGCCAGATCCAAACGTCTTGGTCGCCAGCAGAGCCATCCGGCCCTGCTCGCCCATGGCCGTTTCATGAACGGCCAAGACCTCGGCGCCCGCTTTGGCTCTAGCTACCGCCGAATGCCATTGGAATCCTGGCAGATTCATCCACACATCGACATTGTCCTCGGCCGTGTCGGCTAGTTTTGTCAGCAAACTCCGTCGTCCTGCCTCGGTTAGCTCCATGCGCATGGCGTTGCGAGTCCCGATTCCATCGGGATTGGTCGGATCCAGTACCACGGGCATCAGGGGCTCAAGCGGTGTCTGGGCCAGACTGTGCTGGTTGCCTTGCGACCCGGGCATAAAGACCAATCCACTGGCTTGGAATTCCACCAACCCTCGGATCATCTGGCATTGCTCTTCGGTCAATTGTCCCTTTTCGGTCCCGACATCACCGAGAAATACCACGTCGTATTTCGAAAGCTCATCGAGTGAGGCAGGAAACTCTTTGATGTAGTCTTTGTTGCCACCACCCACTCGGTCTAAATCAGGGTGAAACAACAAGCACGATACTTCGACCCCCGGATCTCGCGACAGTGCGTTGCGCAAGTAGCGGTATTCCCATCGAGGCAGCGAATCGATAACGAGCACCTTGAGCTTTTCCTGACGGATCGAGATCGGTGAAGACGCGGCGTTGTTCGAGGTGATCGTCTCTTCGGAGTGCTCGGGGATCTCGACGCTGATGGTAAAGTCCCCTTCGGTCTTGGGAGTCCAAACCACCGCATCGGCGGTACGCGACATGGCCCGAATCCGCACCTCTTTGGTCAATCGCTCTCCATCGGATGTATTGACCACGATCGTCGAGACCACATCGCGCGGCAACGAGGACTCGATCGTAAAGGGGATTCGCACCCCTTTCTTGACGATCCCGAACGTCGGTGTGTCGATGCTCAGGAGTTCAAGGTCAGGGAGCCGAGTGGAGGCCCCGACCGGCATGGCAAAGATCGGGGTGCCGAGGGTTCGGTATCGCGAGGCTACGCTCACCGGCGGTGCTCCTGCATTCCAATCTCCATCGGAGACCACGAGCACTCCCATGACATTCGAAGCATTGTCGAGAATCGAACCGAGCGGGCCCGAAAGATCGGTCCCATCGACAACACCTTGGGGTGGAAAGTCGCTGATCACGACATTCGCTATATTGGATAATTCGCTCCACGAATCCTGCTTGGTAATCCCCTCGACAGCCGTCTGCCGCGAGGTGGCTTTTTTGTCGACCAAGACGTCTTGTGTCTGCATGCTCGGGGAGCGGTCGACGAGGATGGCGAAGGTCGGTTTTTGGGTCGAGCGAAAGTCTTGGATCCACTCGGGCTGGTTGAGCAGAATCGCTCCGAGCAAAACGGCCCCGCAGCGGAGCAGTTCGAGCCCGATGACGCCTCGGGAATAACCGCTGCGTCGGATGGCTATCCACGACAGAGCAAAACACGCTGCGCAGGCCAATACCGAGACCAGTACCAACCAGGGACTGGTGCTAAAGCTCAACGATTGATAAGCGGCGTTGGTCGCCGAATTCTCAGCGATCGATTCGGTGTTCATACCGCCTTAGTCTAATCACTGGAGCCCCAAGTGGTATGCTCGATTCGCATTTCCGCCCCAGAAGTTGGCTTGCTGCTGGGTGTTTAAATCCTTGGCCAAAACGCTCACGGCGGCCACCCAATCGGCATAAGAACTGCGAAGCAAACAGACAGGCCAGTCGCTGCCGAACATCAACCGATCCGGGCCAAAGGCTTCGAGTGCCACATCCCAATAGGGTTTCAGAAGCTCAACGGTCCAGCTCGGATCCCGAACCTCGGTTACCAAAGCCGAGAACTTGCAGTCGACATTGGGCCTCTTGGCCAACTCGCGAAAGTCCGTTTCCCACTGCCGATCGATCCCGCTCGCAGCAATCACAGGCTTGGCAATGTGATCCAATACAAACGGTTGGTTCGGGTGCCTGTCGACGAACCGGATGGCCATCGGCAACTGCTTGCCAAAGATCAAGATGTCATAAACGAGTTTGAAGGATCGCAGCAGTCGGATCCCTGCATTGAAGTCCTCTCGGTCGAGGAATTTTTCATCGGGTTCGTCTTGGACCACGTGCCGGACTCCCTTCAGGAGCGATTCTCCTTGGAGCGAGTCGAGGACTTTGGCGATCGCGGGCTGAGCCAAGGGGACCCAACCGACAACCCCTTTGATCCATGAATTTTTCTTTGCGTAGTCGAGCAGGAAACGGGTCTCTTCGATCTCTTGACGCGCCTGCACGCTCACGACGTAGTCGATGTGGGTGGCCTGGGTCTGGGCCAAAAGATCTTGCGGTGCAAAGTCCCTGCGGAGGACTTGCATCTTTTCACTGATCCAACCGTACTGCTCGACCGAGTAGTTCCAAAAGTGGTGATGGCTGTCGACTCGCATCATGTGCCTATTTTCGTTTTTTCAATATTGATGATTTTTTCGAGCCGACGCCGATGTCGTCCGCCTTCGAATTCCGTTGCCAACCAGATACGGACCAAGTCGCCGACGGGTCGATCGCCGATCAAATCGCCGGCTAAGCACAGGATGTTGACATCGTTGTGCCGACGGCACATCTCGGCCATGACTTCGTCGGCACAGGTCGCTGCGCGAACTCCATTGAACTTATTGGCCGTGATCGCCATGCCAAATCCATTTCCACAGATGAGAATCCCGCGCTCAACCTTGCCCTCGGCTACCTCCTTGGCTACCGCGACGGCAAAGTCCGGATAATCGACCGGTTGGTCGCTATCGGTCCCATAATCGACCACCTCGTGGCCGTCGGCCGTCAGCAGTGTGATGAGTTTGCCTTTGATTTGATAACCGCGGTGGTCGCTTCCAACAGCGATTCGCATACGTGGGCTCCCTAAAGAGGCGAAGAGTTCCGAAACCAGCTAAAGATTATACTCAAGTTTCCCACCGAATCACGGAGGATGGCTCCAATCGCTCGACCCAGTGGCTCGTGTGCCGGTCTAGTTGCTTGGCACAATGCTCGTAAACCTCAGCAGGACCCCCAAAAGGATCGGAAATGTCGCTTTCGTCGGCATCGAGCAAAAAGATTTTGCCGGAGTACTCCGGCCACTGCGTACAGAGTACACTTCGGTGCCGATA
>CAILTZ010000470.1 GCA_903837255.1 uncultured Pirellula sp.
CCCCTTCCGCAGGTCGAGTTTCCGACGATCTCGGTAAGTGCGAACCTGCCTGGTGCCAGCCCCGAAACGATGGCTTCGGCCGTGGCAACGCCCCTTGAAAGAAGTCTCAGTCGCATCGCAGGGGTCACCGAGATGACCTCCAACAGCACGCTCGGATCGACCTCGATCACACTGCAGTTCGAACTCGATCGCGATGTCAACGCCGCAGCGCGCGAGGTCCAAGCCGCCATCAATGCCGCGCGCAGTCAGCTGCCCGCGAATCTTCCAAACAACCCCTCGTATCGCAAAGTCAATCCATCCGATTCGCCGATCATGCTCCTGACGCTCGTCTCGGAGATCTATTCCAAGCCTCAGATGTACGAACTAGCCTCGACGATCGTCCAGCAAAAGCTCTCGCAGATCAGCGGCGTAGGTCAAGTCTTCGCAACCGGAGCCTCGAATCCAGCGGTTCGAATCGAACTCAATCCGACCGTCTTGAACCAACTCCAAATCGGGCTCGAAGATGTCCGTGCAGCAATAGGCACCTCGAACGCCAATCGCCCCACAGGTGTTCTCGAAGAAGGGGATGTTCAATGGTCTCTCAATACAACCGACCAATTGATGGCGGCTGAGGATTATCGACCACTGATGATCGCCTTTCGCAACGGATCAGCCGTCCGCCTCGAAGATGTTGCCAAGGTGACCGACTCGCTCGAAGACATACGAAACTATGCGATCGCTGACGGACGACCCTCGATCAGCGTCTTGATCTTTCGCCAGCCGGGTGCCAACATCATCGAGACAATCGACAACATCAAAACGATCCTGCCGCAGCTCAAGGCCCAACTCCCCTCAGCGATTGAATTGGGGGTTGGCATGGATCGTTCAACCACAATCCGCGCCTCGCTCGAAGAGGTCCAAAAGACTCTCTTGATCAGTATTCTGCTAGTGATCGTCGTGGTCTATCTGTTCCTTCGTGATATTCGAGCCACGATTGTTCCAACCGTTGCGGTGCCCATCTCGCTGATCGGAACGTTCGGCGTGATGTACTTGCTCGGCTATAGCCTGGACAATCTCTCCTTGATGGCTCTGACCATCTCGACTGGCTTTGTCGTCGATGATGCGATCGTAGTGACCGAAAATATCAGCCGTTATATCGAGAAAGGGATGAAGCCTCTGGATGCGGCGATCAAAGGTTCTGGCGAGATTGGGTTTACGGTCCTATCGATTACCCTCTCGCTGATCGCTGTCTTCATTCCGATCCTGCTGATGCGAGGCGTCGTCGGGATGCTCTTTCAGGAGTTTGCAGTGACCCTGTCGGTCGCAATCTTGATCTCGCTAGTGATCTCGCTTACAACCACCCCCATGCTCTGCGCGCTGCTGCTCAAGCAGACCGCATCCGGGGAGCATCCCAACCGCTACTGGATGGAAAACGCCTATGGGAAGATGCTCGATGTGGTGCTGAAATTCCCAGGTTGGACGATGGTGGTGCTGGCTCTGATCGTCGCCTTCAACGTCTATCTTTACGTCAAAGTTGCCAAGGGGTTTTTCCCGCAACAAGACACCGGTCGATTGGTGGGGAACATCGTCGCCGACCAAGGAACCTCGTTCCAGGTGATGGTGGATTTGGTTGAGAAGTTCGGCAAGGCCGTCAGCGACGAGCCGTCCATCGACCGAGTCTTGGTCTCGACCGGCAGCGGTGGCCCCGGCGGTGGCGGGACCAACAACGCTCGAATGTTTGTGACCCTCAAGCCCCTCTCGGAGCGCAAGCAGACGATCGACGAACTCTTGGCAGCGGTTCGCAAGAAGACCGCAGGGATCAGCGGTGCAAATCTATTCATGCAGGCCACCCAAGACCTGCGGATCGGCGGCAGGCCATCGGGTGCTCAGTTCCAATACACGCTCCGTGGTGGCGACCTCAAAGAACTCAATGAATGGACGCTCAAGCTCATGGCGGCCATGAAAAAAATACCAGAGATCACCGATGTTAACACCGATCAACAGGACAAAGGACAACTGTCGCGTCTAGTGATCCACCGCGATTTGGCATCGGTCCTGGGACTCGATATCGCAACCATCGACAACACCCTCTACGACGCGTTTGGACAAAGGCCTGTCTCGACGATCTATCTGCCGATGAACCAGCGGCGCGTCGTGATGACCCTCGACAGAGAATATGCCAAAGGCCCAGAGTCCTTGAAGAACATCTACATCCGGACCAAGAACAACGCCCAAGTCCCCTTGCAGGATCTCTACTCGCTCGAAAGCCGAAACACCTCGCTGTCCGTTGCACACTCGGGACTCTTCCCCTCCTCGACAATCTCTTTCAATCTCAGCCCCGGAAGCGCCCTGGGAGATGTCGTTCCGATCATCCGGAACGTAGGTGCCGAAATCGGAATGCCGTCGAGCATCCAAGGGAATTTTCAGGGGACCGCCCAAGCTTTCCAAGACTCCCTTTCCAACCAACCGCTGCTGATCCTCGCGGCCTTGGTCGCCGTCTACATCGTTCTCGGGGTGCTCTACGAGAGCTTGATCCATCCGATCACCATCCTTTCGAGTCTGCCGTCGGCCGGTGTCGGAGCCATCCTGGGCTTGATCCTGTTTCGAATGGATCTGAACGTTATCGGGATGATCGGGATTCTGCTCCTGATCGGGATCGTCAAGAAGAATGCGATCATGATGATCGACTTTGCGATCGTGCTGCGCAAGGATCGAGGTTGGGGGCCGCGCGAGGCGATCCACGAAGCCTGTTTGCGGCGGTTCCGACCGATCACGATGACCACTCTGGCAGCAATTCTCGGAGGTATTCCCTTGGCGATCGGACGTGGAGACGGTGCCGAGTTGCGCCAGCCCCTGGGGATCGCGATCGTCGGCGGATTGATTGTCAGCCAATTTGTTACCCTCTTTACCACGCCGGTGATTTATTTGTACATGGACCGATTATGGTCCTTTTTTCAATCGCGCACTTCGGATCGACCTGTGGTAGAATTCACCGAATCCGCCCCTTTTTCCCTCCCCGCCAAAGGAACTTAATCCATGAGTCATTCCTCTCGCCGTAGCTTTCTCAAACGCTCTGCTCAAACCACCGCAGCCCTGGCCTCGGTCCCTTATTGGTCATGGTCTGATCAAGCCCATGCGTCGAGCCTTCAAGATCGCATGAAGATCGGTTGCATCGGATTGGGTGGCATGGGAACCGGCGATGCGCACGACCATAACCGCTTCGGGGATATCATCGCCGTGTGCGATGTCGATACAAACCATCGAGAACGAGCTCGAAATGACGAAAAGATTGGCAAGGGCAAGGCCGAATCGGTCGAAGACTACCGCAAGGTCTTGGATAACAAAGACGTCGAAGTCGTGAGCATCGTGACCCCTGACCATTGGCATACCAAGATCGCTGTCGAAGCCCTTCAAGCAGGCAAGCACGTTTTCTGCCAAAAGCCTCTGACGTTGACCTTGGCCGAAAACCTCGCGATCAGAGCGGCTTGCAAAGCCAACCCCAAACTCATGTTCTTCATCGGAACACAGCAACGCTCCGACCGCCGCCTCTTCATGCGAGCGGTCAACATGGTCCACCAAGGTCTCCTAGGCGACATCAAGAAAATCACCTGCGGTATCAACGGTAGCCCCACCGGCGGACCGTTTGCTAAAACAGCCGCTCCAGCTCATTTGAATTGGGACATGTGGCTCGGACAGGCACCCAAGGTCGATTACATCCAACAGCGTTGCCATAACGATTTTCGATGGTGGTACGAATACTCGGGAGGTAAATTCACCGACTGGGGCGCTCACCATATCGATATCGCTCTGTGGGCCACCAAGATGACCGAACAAGGATCCGGACCGGTCGAAGTCGACGGCACCGATTGCAAACATCCGGTCGAACTCAAGGATGGCAATACCTTGGTCGACGACCACTTCAACACGTCACACGATTTCAACATCGTGCACAAGTTCGCCAACGGGATGGAAATTCACGTCACAAGCCGTGGCGACAACGGCTTGCTAATCGAAGGATCCAAGGGCCGGATCTTCGTCAACCGCGAACGGATTACCGGCAAACCTATCGAAGAGGAATGGGACAAGGATGTCTATGGCGATCAACAGCTCCAAGCCCTCTACAAAGGCAAACCGCACGAAGGGCACAAGGCCAACTTCTACCGCTGCATCCGCGAAGGTGGATTGCCGGTTTCCGATGTCTACTCGCACCTGCAAACGATGAACCTGTGCCACCTGTCGGCCATCGCCGGCCGGCTCGCTCGGAAGATCAAGTGGAATGCAGCCACCGAGATGATCGAAGGTGACCAGGTAGCCGCAGCCATGCAAGCACGCGCTCAGCGGGCTGGTTTTGAAATCCCCAAAGTCGGCTAAGGCCATGAACAAAAGACGCATCTTTTTCCAATGCTTGTGCTCTCTCGCCGGAGCAATCCTCTCGGCCAGCCAAGCATCGATGGCTCAGGAGCATGCGTCCGAACCGGACTTTGCATCGCAGATCAAACCGATCCTTGCCAACCACTGCTGGAGTTGCCACGGGCCGGACCAACAGGCCCGCAAGGCCGATCTGCGACTCGATCGTCGAGAGGATGCAATTGCGGCAAGAGCCATCCTGCCGGGCAAGGCCTCCCAAAGCGATCTGGTGACTCGTATCGAATCAACCGATCCAGATCGAATCATGCCGCCTCCGGAGACCAAGAAACCTCTCAGCGAGCTGGATCGCAAGTTGCTCAAAGAGTGGATCGACTCCGGAGCAAAATACACCCAGCACTGGTCGTTCGCTCCACCGAATCAAACCAGTTTAGCGAACAATGGCCTAGCCAGGCCCGCCTCGGATCGAATCGATCAGCTCGTCGCCCTGAAGCTCAATGCTCACGGCTTGCAACCCTCGCAGAGTGCTAACCCTGGGACGCTCCTGCGACGCGCCAGTCTAGACCTAACCGGCCTGCCACCGACCCTCGAGGAGCTCGATGAGTTCCTGAAGGATCCCTCCGAGAATGCTTACGAAAGAGCCGTCGATCGATTGCTCCAAAGCGATGCCTATGCCGAACGGATGACCTCCCAATGGCTTGACCTGTCTCGTTATGCCGATACCAATGGCTACAACAACGATGAAGATCGCCAGATGTGGCCATGGCGAGATTGGGTCATCGACGCCTATCGGAGAAACATGCCCTACGATCAGTTTCTGACCGAGCAGCTTGCCGGTGACCTAATCCCCAACTCGAGCCTGCCACAGCAGGTCGCTACCGGCTTCCTTCGCAATCAAGGGCACAACACCGAGGGGGGGATCATCCAAGAGGAATACCGCATCGAGTATGTGGCTGACCGAGTCCACACCGTAGCGACGGTATTTCTCGGACTGTCGATGCAGTGCGCCAGATGCCACGACCACAAGATCGAGCCGATCTCTCAAGCCGAGTACTATCGCTTCTTCTCACTGGTCAACAGCCTCGAAGAAAAACAAGCCAGCTACAGCAAATTCGTCGGTGCGGAACCCTTTGTTCGAGTCCCGACCGCCGAACAAATCGAATCGAAGAAACAACTCACGGTACAGCTCGAGACGCTCAGAGCCCAATTGCAAACCAAGGAAAATCAGCTCGAAACGGCCTGGAAGATGTGGGTTGATGCCAACTCCGACCAGACCATCGACCAAACCTTGGGCACCACCCTGCGCGACTACGTCGGTTTCGAAGAGGCCAATCCGCAAACGAATCAGCAGATTTGGGACAAGCCCGAGCAGCTCACCTTCTCTCCAGGCAAACAAGGAACCGCAGCGACTCTCGATAACGGACGCTTTTTGGCCTCCAAGCAGCTAGGTAAACTCGAATCGGATCGCCCCTTTTCGATCGGCGTGTGGGTCAACGTCCCGAGCCTTGCAAGCATGGCGATCCTCTCGCGGATGGATGAGGCGATGAACTTCCGCGGCTACGACCTGCTGCTGGTCAACGGCAAGATCGAAGTCCATTTGGTTGATCAATGGCCAAACAATGCCATCAAGATCAGCTCACACCAGACGATTGCACCCAACCAGTGGCATCACATCGCCCTGACCTACGATGGATCCAAGAAAGCCGCTGGTGCAAACCTCTACATCGATGGCAAGCCTACCAAGTTCGATATCCCTAACAACAACTTGACCGGCACTCTGGCAACCGATAAGCCGTTCCACCTGGGCCTTCGAGAAAAGTCCCTCCCATTCACCGGCTCGATCGACGAACTTCGTATTTTCGATGGGGTTCTCTCTGGTAGTGACATCGAGCGATTGTCGCAGTTGCAGGTCCCAGAGCCCAAGCTGACTTGGGTGCGCAAAGCTTGGGGAGAGCTCACCGAGGATCAGCGAAATCTTGCCAAAACCTGGACTCGCGAAAAGATCGATCCTGAGCACGGCAAGCTTCAGGCTCAAGTGGCAGAGGCAGAAAAGACGATCGGTGAGATCGACCAAGCCGCTCCGGCGGTCATGGTCATGCGAGAGATGAATCCACCTCGCGAGACATTCATTCTCAAGCGTGGGCAGTATGACCAGCCCACGACCAAAGTCGAACCGGGGACCCCTGAATCCCTCCGCATCGAAGGGGTTGATGCTCCAACGAATCGATTGGAGTTGGCCCGATGGCTGACCCATCCGAAAAATCCTCTGACTGCACGCGTGGCGGTCAATCGACTCTGGGAGCAGTGCTTTGGAACGGGAATCGTTCGCACCAGCGAGGACTTTGGTGGATCCGGTGAGTACCCGTCCCATCCGGAATTGCTCGATCTGCTGGCTATTGAATTCATTGGAAGTGGCTGGGATGTGCGTGGTATGCTCAAGCAGATCGTGCTGAGCAAAACCTATCGGCAATCCTCGCGGATGACTGACGAGCACAAGCTCAAGGATCCCGAGAATCGATTGCTGGCCCGTGGGCCCCGACATCGGCTCTCGGCCGAGACGATCCGTGACAATGCACTTGCGATCAGCGGATTGCTGGTCCGCAAGATCGGTGGTCCAAGCGTGAAGCCTTATCAACCCCCCGGCTTGTGGGAAGACGTCACGGTCGAGCGACGGGGCAAGTATGTCGCCGACTCAGGCGAGGGACTCTTCAGACGCGGCATGTACACGTTCTGGAAGAGGACTTGCCCACCCCCAGCGATGGTCAGTTTCGATGCACCTAACCGAGAGGTCTGCATCGCACGTCGTTCCCGTACCAACACGCCTTTGCAAGCCCTGGTTCTACTCAACGACCCAACCTACATCGAGGCGGCTAGGATGTTTGCAAGCGATGTACTTCGTGCCGGCGGCAACGATGAAATCTCGCGTTTGAATTATGCGTATCGCAAAGCTCTTGCCAGAGAGATCCTCCCCGAAGAGATCCCAGCGATGAGGGAACTCTTGGAGTTGGCTCGGAGCGATTTCGGAGAGGATCCAAAGCGAATCGAGGAATTCCTAAGTGTCGGGACCGTCAAGGTTTCTTCGGAACTCACTCAGCTCGATCTGGCGATTTGGACCGTCGCTCTGTGCGCGATCCTAAACCTCGACGAGACGATCACAAAATACTAACTAGGCCAAGATCCGATGACTATGGATACCAACTCCATCGCTGTATCGATGTCCGCACGACGAGGGTTCCTCAAGCATTCGGCAATCGGGACAGTGGCACTGGCTCAATTGCTCGCTGGCAGGTCTCCAAGCTCTGCTGCCGATCAAGAGCCACACTTTAAGCCGTTGGCCAAGCGGGTAATCTATCTGTTCCAATCCGGGGGACCCTCGCAGCTTGAGCTTATGGACTACAAACCCAAGCTCAAGGATCTCCATGGGAGCGAGCTTCCAGAGAGCATTCGCAACGGACAGCGGCTCACTGGGATGACCTCCGGCCAAAAGAGCTTCCCGGTCGTGGCGCCCAAGTTCAAGTTCCAGCAGTACGGCAGCAACGGTGCTTGGTTCAGTGAACTCTTGCCCCACACCGGTTCGATCGCCGATGAACTGTGCATCGTGCGGTCGATGAACACCGAAGCGATCAATCATGACCCGGCAATCACTTTCATCCAGACCGGTTCGCAACAACCCGGTCGGCCCTCGCTCGGAGCTTGGCTCAGCTATGGCTTGGGTAGCGAAGCGGAGGACCTGCCCGCTTTTGTCGTCATGATCTCCCACGGCACGGGCAACGATGCTAACCAGGGGCTTCTGGATCGGCTCTGGGGGAGTGGCTTTCTGCCGTCGAGTCACCAAGGGGTCAAATTCCGCAGCGGATCCGAGCCCGTGTTGTACTTGAGCGACCCGCCTGGGATGCGTCGAACTCTCCGCCGAGGGATGCTCGATCAGATATCCAAACTCAATCAACTCGAGTTGCAGCGCGAGCAAGATCCCGAGATCGCTTCGAGGATCGAGCAGTACGAGATGGCCTTCAAGATGCAAATGTCCGTACCCGATTTGACCGACATCTCCGACGAGCCTGAATCGATCCTGGAAATGTACGGACCGGACGTCAAGAAGCCCGGGAGTTATGCAGCGAATTGTTTACTGGCGCGAAGGATGGTCGAGCGTGGGGTCCGCTTCGTGCAACTCTACCATCGCGGCTGGGACAACCATGGTAGCTTGCCATCGAACATACCCAAGCAGTGTCGGGACATCGACCAACCCCAAGCGGCGCTTGTCAAGGATCTCAAGCAGCGAGGGTTGCTCGATGACACGATGGTCATTTGGGGTGGGGAGTTTGGCCGAACGGTCTATAGCCAAGGATCCTTGCAGGACGATTACGGGCGGGACCATCATGGCCGCTGTTTCTCGATGTGGATGGCAGGGGGAGGATTCCAACCTGGCGCGGTGATCGGTCAGACCGACGATTACGGGTACAATGTCACCGAGCAGCCAATCCACATCCATGATTTCCACGCAACGCTCTTGCATTGCCTGGGTTTGGACCACGAGAAGCTAACCTATCGCTACCAAGGCCGAGACTTCCGGCTCACGGACGTCCACGGCAAGCTCGTCTCTGAACTTGTCAGAACCAAGACAAGTTGAAAAACTTGGTCGGACTATTCGAGGGTCCAAACTCCATCGATGCAACGGTAGGTCTTGCCCGTCGGATTGGTGTCCCTAAGAACACTTGGCAAACGGGACTCTCGGACCGCGTCGTAACAAGTCAGCTTGCCAAACCGCAGCATGCTCGCCGGAATCCCCACGGCTGTAAATCCAGGGTGACTCGTGGCTGGATAAGGCCCTCCGTGATTCATCGCCGGACTGACCGCGACGCCCGTAGGCATCTTGTCGTTGAGCAACCTGCCGACTCGCTGCTGC
>CAILTZ010000471.1 GCA_903837255.1 uncultured Pirellula sp.
ATCAAGCCTTCGGGGGGGACAGAGCATATCCCGGGGCTCAAGATGGGGCTGTCCTTTGCGCCCGATGTGTTATTCTTCTTGACCGACGCAGCGGAGCCCTCTCTGTCCGAGGCACAATTGATCGAGATCCAAAATCGAGCCGAGCGCTCGCTGACCACCATTCACACGGTCCAGTTCAATCACGGCCCGGCTCCCAACGATGGGTCATGGATCCGCGAACTTGCTGAGAGAAACCGTGGCACCTATCGCTACATCGATATTTCAGGGTTGGAATAGGAAACGCACTGATAATGTCCAAGACCGTTGAACTGCATCATCCATTGGCCAAGCATCACTTGGCGATTTTACGCGACCAATCGACTCCGCCGGTTCTGTTCCGAAACCAAATCCGGTTGCTCTCGATGCTTCTAGCCGTTCGAGCAACTGAGGATCTGAGTTTGACGGAAATCGAGATCGAAACGCCGTTGACACGCATGCGAGCCTCGATGATTGCGCAACGGATCGCAATCATCCCCATCCTTCGTGCTGGCCTCGGGTTGGTCGAACCGATCCTGGAATTGATCCCCAATGCCGAAGTCTGGCACCTGGGGATGTACCGAGACGAAGAGACGGCTAAACCGATCGAGTACTACTGCAAACTGCCCAAGGACGATCCGGCGCAAGTCGGATTCGTGCTCGATCCCATGCTGGCTACAGGTGGATCGATTCGAGTGGCTGTAGCCGCACTGAAGCGTTGGGGGGTTCAAGATGTCAGGGTCCTGAGTGTCATCGCGGCACCTGAGGGGATCCGAGCTCTGCGCGAAGAGCATCCCGATGTTTCGATCTATGTCGGAGCGATCGATCAAGAACTCAACGACCAAAAGTTCATTGTCCCAGGGCTGGGAGATGCTGGCGACCGGATTTTCAATACAAAACGCTAATCCTTATGACATCTGTGAACGACCCAAAACAACTTCGCTCTGGGCGTTGGTTCGGACCCGACGATCTGCGTAGCTTTGGACATCGCTCCAGATTCAAAGGGATGGGGATCGACGACCAAGACTTCCGAGATAAACCGATCATCGGGATCTTGAACACCTGGAGCGAGACGAACACTTGCCACTCGCATTTCCGCGAACGTGTCCTTGAGGTCAAGCGAGGTGTTCTTCAGGCGGGTGGATTTCCGATCGAGATCCCAGTGATGAGTCTCGGTGAGATGCTCATGAAACCCACCACGATGCTCTATCGCAATCTGCTGGCGATGGAGACCGAGGAGGTGCTACGGTGCCACCCCATCGATGCAGCGGTATTGATGGGCGGCTGTGACAAGACAGTGCCTGCGATGCTCATGGGTGCCATCAGCGCAGACATCCCGAGTGTGTTCCTACCGGCAGGACCGATGCTCAATGCCTACTGGCGCGACACGACCCTGGGAAGTGGCACCGATGCTTGGAAGTATTGGGCCGAGCGCTGCGCCGGGAATCTTTGCGAAGAGGATTGGAAGGAAATTGAAAATTGCATCGCGAGGTCCGCCGGTACTTGCATGACGATGGGCACCGCATCGACGATGGCTTGCATTGCCGAGGCTCTAGGTTTTACGCTACCTGGGGCCAGCTCCGTGCCGGCGGTCGTGGCTGAACATTGCCGATTGGCGGTTGCTACAGGCCGGCTGTCTGTCGAGATGGCTTGGAGAAATCGCAAACCCTCCACACTGCTTACAGCCGGATCGTTTGCCAACGCCATGATCACGCAGCTGACCATCGGTGGATCAACCAACGCGATCGTTCACGTGATTGCGATGGCCGGCAGGGCAAGACTCAAGGTGACGCTTGGTGACTACGATGCATGGTCGAGAAAGGTTCCAGTTCTTGCGAATATTCGCCCGAGTGGTAAGCACCTGATGGAGGATTTTCATCGGGCCGGTGGACTGCGAGGATTGTGGACCCGATTGACGGACCTGTTGGATCTATCGTCCAGGCAGGTCACTGGCCGAACACTTGGGGATTCGATTGCCGATGCGAGAGTTATCGATGAAGATGTTATCCGAACTCGCGAGAACCCGCTTGTTGAACACGGCGGGACCTGTGTGCTGACCGGGAATTTGGCACCCAATGGATGTGTGATCAAATCCTCGGCATCCTCGGGTCAGTTATTGCGGCATCAAGGTCCTGCGGTGGTATTTGAGAACTATCCCGATTTGAAGAAACGGATCCATGACCCGGATCTGCCTGTAACGGCAGACTCGGTTTTGGTGCTAAAGGATGCTGGGCCCAACGGAGCGCCAGGGTTCCCCGAATGGGGGATGCTTCCAATCCCGGAAAAGTTGCTCAAACAGGGGGTCCGGGATATGGTTCGGATCTCCGATGCGAGGATGAGTGGAACAAGCTATGGGACTTGTGTCCTTCACGTTTCACCGGAATCTCGACTGGGCGGTCCGTTGGCATGGGTCCAGACAGGAGATAGGATCGAGTTGGATGTTCCCGCTCGTCGGATATCGCTTCTGGTGGACGACCAGGAACTGGCTCGCCGCAAAGAGGCTTGGGTCCCCCCCCGCGAACACGCATCTCGAGGCTACACTTGGCTTTACACGCAGCATGTGACACAAGCGGATCGCGGTTGCGACTTCGATTTTCTCGAAGGTGGCGACTACGGAAAAGAGCCCGATATTTTTTAGGGCCTAATCGGCAAAGCGATTCGTAACTCGCAAACGAGCCACCGTTGGAATCACCGCGAGGATTTTTTGGCCGGTTTGATTTCCTCGACAATACTGATCCATGAACCGTCCGACACGCGAGTCTCGATGCGCTGCCCAGGTCGAGTTTGTTCCACTCGAGATAAGACGACTCCGTGCTGGACATCCATGGCGAGCGAGTAGCCGCGGGCAAGTGTTTTTAAGGGACTGATCGTCTCGAGTCGACTGGCGAGCTTGTCGAACTCAAACTGTCTTTTCTCTGTTTGACGATCGATCCCTTCGGTCAATCGATAGTCGATTTCGTCGAGTCGCTGGACTAAAGAATCGAACATCCTATCGGGTTGCTCGATGACCGGGCGACGGACCAATCCGTTGAGTCGAGATTCTAGCTCTCGAATTTTGCTCGCTACCATCGATGCCAACCTCAACTTTGAGGATTGGAGCGTTTCGAGAATCTCATCTCGGCTGGGTGCGATCCGCTCGGCGGCTTCGGATGGAGTCAAAGCTCGCACGTCGGCGACTAAGTCGCAGAGGGTCACATCGATTTCGTGCCCCACGGCCGATACCACCGGGACCTTGGAGGCAGCTACGGCTCGAACAACGATCTCTTCGTTGAATGCCCAAAGGTCTTCGATGGAACCGCCACCGCGCCCCACCACCAGCACGTCTAAAGCTGGATCGATTCGATTTGCCAACTCGATGCCTTTGGCAATCTCCTCGGCAGCTCCTGTGCCTTGGACTTTTGCGGGGATTACTAGAACGTTCATCTGCGGCCAACGCCGTCGCAGGACCTCTAGGAAATCGTGGATCGCAGCACCATGTGGGCTGGTCACGAATCCAATCCTCTGGGGAAACCGTGGCAACGGACGCTTGCGATCCTGGAGAAAAAGCCCCTCTGCGGCTAACATCGCATGCAACTTGCGAAAAGCGATTTGCAAAGGCCCCAGGCCTTGTGGCTCGAGCTTTTGCAGCACGACCTGATAAGTCCCCCTTGGACCATAAACATCCAACTTGCCCATCCCCAGGACAGCCATCCCTTCCTTGATGTCGAACTTGCATCGCTCCCAACTGGATCTCCAGATCACCGCTCCAATTTGGCTCGTCGCATCCTTGATCGTCAGATAGACATGCCCTGAGCTCGCTTTGGTCACGTTGCTGACTTCGCCAGCGATCCAGAAGCTCGATAAGTTTTGGTCCAGCGTTCGTTTGATCCATGCGGTCAGTTGAGAGACCGACAGCGGACTCTCGTCGGACTTGCCCGGCGCGTCCGTCTTTTGGCTGGTTGTTTTCTTCGAGCTGGAGAAAAAATCGTCGGCTTCATCACCAAAGAGGAATCCCGTCATCGCCCATCCTTCCGTGCCAAATGTTACGTCTACTTTTACTTCCTCGCGAATTGTAACCTTTTTGCATCGGTTTTTAATCTGATCGGGCACAAACGTGGCATCATGGGGAGACGCTAGCCATTCACACGCAAGAGAGGCCACCACCCGGCTTCACGCCTGTGAGGCGGGAAGAGCAATGGGGTCAGAGCGCAATGCAGATGCGCCAGCAGGACATCGAAGGTAGCTGGCAGTTACGCCTCCACCGGACGAGTCAGCTGGTAGGTTCCGAGCGCACCTGTGATGATGTGGAGCTATCTAGGCTTCCCTTCGAGTACCAGTACGGATAGGACCACTAGCATAGGTTCGTAGCCACAATATTTCCTGGATATCTATAAAAAAAGGGAAACAAGGCTGGGTTCAACCCAAGCCTTGTTTCCCTCGATTGTTCGCCCCGGGCTTAGAAAAAAGAAAATAAATAGCGAACGGAAACTAGGAGATCGTGTAGGCCGTCTCGGCATGATCGCTCAGGTCGAGTCCCATCTTCTCGCCATCCTCGGTAGTCCTCAGACCGATCGTAAGATCGATCACCTTGAGAATCAGCGCCGTGATGATTGCAGAGTAGATGATGGTGATGCCGACCGCTTTGGCTTGTAGGAGCAGTTGTGCGATGCTGCCACCGGCACGGTTGACACCCACACCCTGCAGGGCCAACAAACCCGTGGCCAAGGAGCCGAAGATGCCTGACACGCCGTGGACCCCGAAAACATCTAGCGAATCGTCGTACTTCATGGCTGGTTTCACGAACGCCACAAAGATGTAACTGACGATCGTTGCTCCGAGCCCAATGATCAATGCACCTTTGACATCAACGAACCCAGCCGCAGGTGTGATACCGACTAGACCAGCGACCACACCGGTGATCATTCCTAACACCGTCGGCTTACCATTTCGAACGATCTCAATCAAGGCCCAGGTCAAACCGGCCATGGCCGCCGCAACCTGCGTGGTCACGAAGGCTTGAACAGCCTGAGGTGTCGCACCGAAAGCGCTACCGCCGTTGAAACCGAACCATCCAAACCACAGGATCCCTGCACCTAGCACTGCGAAGGGCAAGTTGTGAGGCGGGTTGATCTGCTTGGGAAATCCACGACGTGGCCCGATCATCAAGCACGCAACCAAAGCCGCAATACCTGCATTGATGTGAACCACTGTACCACCAGCAAAGTCGAGTGCACCTTCGGGAACCGCATCCTTGGCATTGAAGCTACCCAACCCGAAAATCGGGTGAGTAGGTCCGAACCAAACCCAGTGAGCCACTGGGCAATAGACGACCAGTGACCACACAGCGACGAAGACCGTGAAGGCCAAGAATTTCATCCGTTCAGCAAAGGCTCCGACCATTAGCGCCGGGGTGATGATCGCGAACATCATTTGAAAAACCATGAAAGTCTGCTGGCTGAGGCCTAGCTTAACTCCTGTCACTGGCTCGAATGAGGCGTCGGTCGCAACGCCGTTTAGCAAGAAATGCGTCATCGGGTTTCCACAGAATCCGCCGCCAATCTCGGAACCCGAGAAGGCAATGCTATATCCGACAAGAACCCAAAGGACCGTCACCACGGCCATGCACATGAAGCACTGCATCAGAATGCTCAGCACGTTCTTGCGTCCCACCAGACCTCCATAGAAAAAGGCCAAACCAGGAGTCATGAACAACACCAAGGCTGCACTTGCCAACATCCAAGCTTGATCGCCGGAATTGAGCGTCGAAGTTGCAGCAGTGGGAGCCGGGGCTGTTTCCGCCACCGGAGTCAGAGGTCCTGGCGACTCGGCCACAGGTGCCTGTGGTGTCGCAACCGCTTCCGTCGCTGCGTCCTGAGCGAACAGCAAGCCACTGCATAGCAATTGGAAAGCAACAAAACTTTTTAGCCAACGAATCATTTCAAAAACCGCCTTTTTCGATTCTCTCCGTTTCGAGCCGCCAGTAGACTCTTGCTGAGAGAATGCACAAGTCCACCGCCTGAGTGTCGAGCTAGCAAATGCGGGGCCAAACAGATTCAGCTATTCTAATGCTCTGCTTTCCTTCGGTATTTTGCTAGCGGATTATTTTCGTAAGTTTTCATCAATCCGACCGAGGCAGATTTTGGAGTTGGTGGGTGCCTAGATGCGGCGCACACATCGAAAAAACGCGTATTTTGTTCGCAATATCAAAGACTATGACCAATTGGTGATCCTAAAAAGGGCTCCAAGGCCGTAAACTCGATCCTTGGGATTTTGGAATCGATTTTTTGGAATCGAAAACGGTTGGAATCCGGATACACTACTGCCGTCGGGTTCGCAACAAAACTGGGCAGTCACTTAGGATTTGAGCATGAGTCACTTGGAGGAAGCTTTGGATGTCATCGCCGTGGGAGCCCACCCGGACGATGTAGAGATTTCCTGCGGCGGGACCTTAGCGGCATTGGTCCAGCAAGGATACCGAGTGGGCATCATCGACATGACCGATGGCGAACCGACCCCCCATTCGCCTGGTCCTCATGTTCGACTTGCGGAAGCCACTGCGGCGGCGAAGATTTTGGGCATCCATGTGCGCAAGACGCTCCCTTTTACCAACCGTCGCTTGATGGATGGGTTCGACGAGCGCGTGGCATTGGCGATTGAGTTTCGGCGTTATCGACCGAAAATCGTGTTGGGTTTTGGCAGTAAAACGCCGATGGCTTCGCCTGACCACTACCAAGCCATGCAGATCACCGATGCGGCGGTCTTTTACTCGAGGTTGACGAAATGGGAGGATACCTTCCAAGGCTTTCCGCCCCACGTGATTGATCGTCAACTTTACTTTCGCTTGTCGTTCGAACCGGTTCCTGCGTCGGGGATTGAAAACTCGATCACGATGGACATCACCGACACGCTCGAGCAAAAGCTAGAGGCGATCCGGTGTTACAAGACGCAGTTCCCGCCCTCGAAAGCCTACATCTTCGATCGAGTTCGAGGGCTAGCGATCGCCGAGGGAGCAGCTGCGAACTGTTATGCGGGTGAGACCTTCATCTCGACTCGCGCCTTACGCACCAGAGACCTGCTTCAATCCGTGCTCGGTTGAGAACCAATTGGCACCATTATGCGTCGGCAAAAGCTTATCCGCTGATCCCACAAACAATCTATGAGCAGTCATTCCCGTCCATGGACCAACGGTTGCGTCTTGACGATCGGTAATTTCGATGGAGTCCATCTGGGGCATCGCTCGTTGATCGAAAAACTCATAGGCATGGGGACACGTCTGAACTTACCCTCGGTGGTCTTCAGTTTTGATCCACCTCCCTTGAGGTTATTGAGACCTGAGATAATGCCCAAGCCTCTTACGTGGAACATGCGACGAGAGGCGTTGCTAAAGAACCTCGGGGTTGATTTCGTCCATTTTTATCCCACCACACACGAGCTGTTGCAGCAATCACCGAGCGAGTTCTTTAAGCAAATCCTCGTCGAAAAGCTCGGACTTCGAGGACTCGTCGAGGGTCCTAATTTTCGGTTTGGCAAGGACCGTGCTGGAGACGTCCAAACGCTAAGAGAATTGTGTGGACAGTTCCGCGTCGAGCTCGACATTGCCGAACCGCAATTGTTTGGTGACCGACTGGTTTCTAGCACCCAGATTCGAGAGTGGATCGAACAAGGGGATTTGCTCTCCGCGAACGAATTGTTGGTCGAACCCTACCGAATCGCCGGCCGGGTTTCACATGGAGCGGCTCGTGGCAGGACCCTGGGATTCCCGACAGCGAACCTTGAGCAGATCCAAGTTTTGGTTCCCAGGCATGGGGTATACGCCGCGAGAGTTGTGTCTCCGGTTGATCTGGCTTGCATCCCGGTCGCCCTAAACATCGGTCCGAACCCAACTTTTGGGGAGGACTCCAGCAAGGTCGAAGCCCACTTGCTTGACTTTCAGGGGAACCTCTACGGTAGGTTCGTGGAAGTTGAGATCCTCGAATGCATTCGAAGCATAAGAAAATTCCAGTCCAAGGACGAACTAATCAGTCAGCTCGGCTTGGACATTGAGCGGGTTCGCTCAATCGTCAAGCCGTAGACGGATCGATCCACGAGCGAGAGAGCGACCGGCTGGGAATAAGGCTGGGGGAAAGGCTGATTTGCGCCCTTGCAATCGGCACAAGCCGCACCGTCGCGCAGAAGCTTTTTTTCCTCATGCACCTTCGAGAGGTTCGATTGCCCGATGATAGCGATCTGGACGATCTATTCGACATATGGGTTTGATTAACAAAACCAATCTATTGATCGCAGGATTGTTGGGGGGAGGATTGTATTTCGCCTCTCACTACTACACGCTGCGCGGATGGGACCAGCTGCGTTTAGAAACGCGCGATGCGACCACTTCGGAGCGCGATTGGACAGATCCTCGCAACTGGTTGCCCGTGACTCATAGCAGTCCATCCACAAGCGAATCCTATGGCGACAAGGGGACCAGAAGGCCATCGAATTCCTCTGGCGGGGATCTGACGCCCGCCAAACCCGTAGCTCCTACGATCCGGATCGCAAGCTTCGACTTGCAGAATTACGACGAGTCCAAGGCTGAGAGCCTTGCAGTCCAAGAGATCCTCGTGCGCATCTTACGAAACTTTGATGTGATCGCCCTTCAGGGGATAACATCCAGGCAACGCGACACTCTGCCCAAGCTAGTCGATCGCCTCAACCAGTCCAAGCATGTTTACGATTACATGATCGGGCCGCGGGTAGGACCCGTGCATCAAGCGATGCATCTGGCCTTTCTATTTAACACCGACCGAATCGAAACAGATCGGTATCAACTCTATACGGTCGAGGATCCTGGAGAGTTGATCGAATATGAGCCCTTGGTCGGTTGGTTCCGGAGCAAATCGGTACCACCACAAAAGGCGTTGACCTTTTCGCTGGTCAATCTGTACGTCTCTCCTGGTCGACTCGAACAGGAAATTTCTTTGCTAGCCGTTTTGACCGACAGCATCCAGCAGGACGGACGTGGGGAGGATGACATCATCCTCGCAGGAGGCTTTGGCTGTTCCGACAAGCGTCTGGTTGGATTAAGCCAGCGCAAGTGGGGGTTTGCCATTCAGAATCTACCAACGACCGTGGCCGGGGATGAGATGCTCGATCAGATTGCTTTTCCACCACAGACGAGCGACGAGTTTACAGGTCGGGCCGGGGTGATCGATTTCTTGC
>CAILTZ010000472.1 GCA_903837255.1 uncultured Pirellula sp.
CAGCCAGGAACAGCAGTAGAACAAGCCCTGCAACCACGAGTCCGAGTAAACACAACAATCTGGGCATCAATTACCTCGTCGCTCACCTAGGAGGTCCGCACGCGTCAGGTTCGAAAAATGCATAATATCAAGGGGTCCGGACGCCCGCGTGGAGGAGAGCCATGATTCGGTTTCGGGGTAAAAGCCACCCTTATACTCCAAAACCGACTGTCCAAAGTCGGCAGGCTAGTATAGTTGAAGTTTTCCGACTGTCAGCCATCCTAAAGCACTACATCGATTTTTCTTAAAAAACAATCCTGCTATAAGTTGCTTGGCGGGAAACTTTGATAAAACCGGCATTTATGGACCACTGGAATCAACTCAGAAATGAAATGCCCATCGCCAAAAAATGGGCTTACTTTGACCATGCCGCCGTCGGGCCGTTGCCAGGGCGAAGCGTCCGGGCGATTGGCAAGTTCGCCGAAGAGGCCTCCGTGGACGGGGATTTCCACTGGCCGGCCTGGTCGGCCTGTGCCTCGAATCTTCGAAAGGATGCGGCCAGGCTCCTAGGTGCCCAGCCTGGAGAAATCGCCCTGGTCCCGAACACTACCTTGGGAATTCAAACCATCGCTTTGGCTTTCCCCTGGCAAAGCGGAGACAGCGTCGTGCTGCCGAGCAACGAATTCCCCAGCAACAAACTTCCATGGCTCGCCCTAGAGAGCCGTGGCGTGCAAGTCCGACTCGTCGAACCGAGTCCTGACGGCTCGATCGATTTGGCTAAGCTTGCCGAGGCGATCGACGGTTCAACGCGATTGGTGAGCCTCAGCTGGGTCGGCTATTCCACGGGATATCGAGCCAATCTGCATGAAGTCTGCCAGATCGCTCATCGCAAGGGAGCCCAGGTCTTCGTTGACGCGATCCAGGGATTGGGAGTCTTCCCACTGGACGTCAATGACGTTCCGATCGATTATGCAGCCGCCGACGGTCATAAATGGATGCTAGGCCCCGAAGGTGCAGGGTTTCTCTACATTCGCCATTCTCGGCTCGACCAGCTTCAAAGTGTCCTGGCCGGTTGGAACTCCCTGGAGGCTAGCCATGAATTTGTCTGTGGTGGCAAGGGATTCAAACCCTCGGCGTCGCGCTACGAAGGTGGTTCGGCAAATCACGTCGGACTCATCGGGCTGGGAAGTAGCCTCGGTATGCTCTTGGAGTACGGGTGCAACAACCCTCAAAGCGGTTTCGCTAAAAGGGTTTTAGAGGTAACCCAGAGAGCCCGCGACAAACTCCTATCGGTCGGGGCCAAGCTGGCTTGGCCAACCCCTAAAGACCCTCTGGCCATGGATGGACATGCCAGCGGAATCATTTCATTCGATCTTCCCGGCCACGATTCCCAAGAAGTCCGCCGACACCTGATAAGCTCAGGGATCATCCTGAGTGTCCGGCACGGATCGCTTCGAATCGCCCTCCACGCTTACAACGACCAAAGCGACATCGATCGCTTGGCCCAAGCCATTACGGAGCTGCTATGAGCAAGAAAATCGTCGTCGGCCTCGGTGAAGTCCTCTGGGATGTCTACGAGGACCAAGCTCTCTTCGGTGGTGCACCTGCCAACTTCGCTTGCCACGCCGCAAGCCTCGGTGCCGACGCCCGTATCGCAAGCGCCGTAGGCCAAGACGACCTGGGAAAAGAAGCGCTCGAGTGGATGAAACAGCACAGTCTTGCATGCGATTGGATCGAGATCGATACCGAGCATGCCACCGGTAGTGTCGATATTTCGCTAGATCGAAATGGCTTGCCGCAGTATCGATTCGCTTCGGATGTAGCGTGGGACTTTCTGCGTATCAGGCCTCATTGGTCGCAATTGGCCGAATCGTGCCACGCCGTGTGCTACGGAACGCTTGCCCAGCGCAGTTCGATCAGCTCCGCAGCGATCCTCGAATTCCTGGATTGCACGGAACCCCAAACGCTCCGTGTGTTCGACGTCAACCTAAGGCAGGAGTTCTACGGGGCAGACGTGCTCGAAGCATCCC
>CAILTZ010000473.1 GCA_903837255.1 uncultured Pirellula sp.
GACGTTGAGATATCCTATGGAACAACACTTACGCGTGACGATATTGAGTTCTTGGCTTCGCTGCAGAATGTCGAGGCGCTTTCTTTTGGTGGAAATTTGAGTAGCGAAGACGTCGCTATCGAAGGCGACCTGTCTCCGTTGTGTAATCTGAAACGGCTCGAAAGCCTGTTTCTATGCAAACGCGATATGCGTGACGGCGACCTTGCCTTTCTTCGCGAGTTACCCAATCTGCGTACATTGGAATTTCTAGCAGGCCCTAATCCCTTAACCGAGAATGGATCCAGCGTTACCGACGCATGTGCAGAGTCCATAGGTCAAGTCAAAAACCTTCGCTGGCTTGGAATATATAACGGAGACATCCTCTCCGATCGGTTCATTGAGGGGATCAGTCAACACTTGAAGGAACTTGAGCATATCCACCTGAGTTCCGACAAACTTACCGATCTAACCTTGCAGTTGCTCGCCAAGCAATGCGGCAACCTAAAATCCATTGATTTGTACTCCAAACAGTTCACGGACCAAGGCGTAGCATCTTTAGCATCCGCAAAACAGCTACAAGAAATCTGGATGGAATGCCCGCTGCTGACGCAGGAATCTGTGAACGCTCTAACGGAACTCAAAGACCTACGCCACCTCTTGATCACCGCACCAACGATCACCAACGAAGTGGTAGAAAAAGTGGCAAAACTACCTGAGTTGCAGATCCTCTGCTTGAGGAATACTCCGTTATCTGATGAGCAGTTTGCGATGTTTGCGAATCACCCGAAACTCGAATCGATCTTTGCCAACGGCCGGAATCTCACGACGGAAAAGGTTTTGCAGGTGATCGCGACAATGCCGAAACTGGAGCATATGGACCTTCTTGAGGCAAAAGCAACCCAAAGTGCGGTGACTCGATTTCTTGCTACTCGAAAGTCTGCATCTAAGGAAAGTGATCGGTGAATAAGCTGCTGCATGAGAAGAAAACACCTGCTACCACTTGGAAAAACCGCGGGGACTGTCCCCGGGTAGTCCAGCTAGGCACAGCAAAGTAGCAGGCATTAGGCATTAGGCTTTAGGGAAACAGCCAAACAGCCGGGATCTTTTCAAGATCCACTACCAAAGAAAAGAGTGGTGACCAAACGTGTCAATCTAGAACAGTATTATGCTAGCACACTTAAAGAACTGAGGTTTTCACAGCAATTTCCTATCATCATGCACCGACTCTTCGCTTTCCAAGTTTCGCCAAGAAGGACTCTTAGTCACGTTCCAGAAGCTCAAGGTGGGCCTATCCGCTCGGACCCCAATTTGCTCGAACTCTTCGAGGAGCTTATCCTCTCCTCCAAAATCGAGACCCAGTCGATCGTTCACCTTCGATCCGACAATTCCGAAACGGAGCCCTTCGGAAACCAAATCCGGGAACACTTTCTGGAGATCTGCTACGGCTCGGACCAACACGCATCCCGGGGCGCTTCGGAAATCGCGGCTAAATTAAGCCTTGCGATGGACCAACGATCATCGAAACACTCCCTGTTGGTGATCGATGCGCATGAGCTGAACAAACAACGTCGGATCGCGCTTTGGCTCTTTCCCAAAGACGATGTCTTTCGACTCCAAACGACTCAGCGAGGTAACGAGCTGAGGCTGCTTGAGGATGTCTTTAGCAAGTCCTCCACGTGGCGCAAAGCAGCGATCTTCTCGGGACCCAGAAGCGAGCACGGCTTCCGCACCGGCAGAGTCATCGATATCCAATCTCGCAAAACCGATGAAAGAGCCGCTGACTTTTGGCTGCGACTTTTTCTCAACGCCTTCTATGCGATGGACTCGAAAAACTCAACCTACCAACTGGTCAGTCACCTCAAAGACGCCTTCGAGTCCTCTTCAGGGGACCAGCGCGATCAACTCTTTGCTGCCATGGTCGCTCTGCCTAGGGCTCCGGAGAAGAACTGGACCTATTCCCGAATCGCCGAGCAGTACCTCGATCCAGCTTATCAAGACTCCTTCTTGAACCTGATCCCCGATATGGTCCGCGAAAGCTCTTTCGAATTGGATTCCGAACTCTTCGAGGCCAAACTCAAGTTCCGTGTCTTCGAAACCAACGAAGGGGTTTGGATATCGTGTCCATCGGAACAAATTGGCAAATCAGTACGTATCGATCCACGACGCTCGAACATTGTTGTCCAAGGATCCATCAAGAACGAAACGATCAGAGCCCGCCATGTCCAGTGACTTTGCCCAGAGCCCGTTGCTTAAAAAAGGCTTGCTGCAACAAGCAGCCATCGCCTTGCAAACCCAGTTTCGCAGCGTCATCTTCGATTCAGACAAACGTGTCCAAAGCATCCGCTTCGAAGTCCATGAAACTCCAACTGCTTCGGTACCGCAGTTGGAGATCGTAGGCCAACTGGAATTCGAGGGGGATCTCGATGAAGTCCTCGGTGCACTGCGCCCAAGCTATCCGTTCCAGATCGTAAGCTCGAGCGTCAAAGGAGAACAAACCACGGTTATCGAAGCCAATCTCTCCCCTTGGGTTCTCTCTCCGGGCTGGGATAAACTCGATGGCATGCCAGCCGTTTTCAAGCTTGTGATTCTGCTGACAGAGCCCGCCGCGTCGATTCCCTTTCCGTTCGAGGGCTCATCCACAGCAGATCCAGAACCCCATCGCGAAGTGATTTTTCTGATCCATGGGATTCGAGATCGAGCCCGCTGGCAGTCCCTGGTGAAACGAATCTTAGAGGAAATCGACGGCGTGGTCGTGATCCCTATTCGATACGGTTATTTCGATGTCTTGCGTTTTTGGCTGCCGTTATGGACCCGAGAAGGACCGATTCGTTACACACGCGAACAAATCCAAATCGGCAAAAACCGCTATCGTGTCAGCAGCTATTCGGTCATCGCCCACAGTTTCGGTACTTATGCGATTTCCAAGGTGCTGGTCCAGACCAAAGACCTCGTCCTGGATCGCTTGGTCCTGTGCGGTTGCATTATTCCAAATGACTATCCTTGGGAACACCTATCGGGTCGGATCAACCACAAAGTGATCAACGATTTTGGCACCCGAGACATCTGGCCGCTCTGGGCACATAAGCTCAGTTGGGGCTATGGGGATACCGGACGCTATGGCTTTGGTCGCTCGGATATCCTGGACCGCGCTCATGACAAGGCCCATGGCGAATACTTCCAGGAGCGATTCATTCGCGAGTTCTGGAAGCCTCTCTTCGAGTCGGCTCACGTCGAGCGCTCGAGCTGGGAGGAGCAAGCCCCCAGGCCGACGTGGCTCATAGAAACGGTCTCCTTTTTGCCACTAAAATCCATTCTTCTGGTCACCGCGTTGGCCTGGATCGCCTACCTTTATTCCTAGCGCCACCAAGCGGTCATCCTGATATAATTCTGGGCAATGGCGATATAGAATCCATCCAACCTCTGGCATCCGATCAAAGCCTCGTATCTTGCAAACTTCTAAAAACACGCCTGTTCAGATACCGCGTTCCGGTTGTGCTTATGCGTTGCTAGTGGTGCTCGCCTCCTTCGGATGCATCCAGCGGAGCGAACAATCAGCGACCATTTACTGCGCCACCGATCGCGAATTTGCCGCACCGATCCTCGATGCCTTTGAAAGAGCCAATTTCAAACCAGGAACTGACAAGGGCCAAGCGGACCAGCAGATCGTTCGGGTCTTTGATGTCGAAGCCTCCAAGACACTCGGCTTGGTCACTCGCATCGAACAGGAATCCGCACAGCCCAAGTGCGATGTCTTTTGGAACAACGAAATCCTTCACACAATCCGACTTCAAAAAGCCGGGTTGCTCGAGCCAAGAAAATGGGATATTCCCGACGGGTGGCCCCAAGGCTTCCTGGCATCGGATCGCTCCTGGATCGGCTTTGCAGCCCGCGCCAGAGTCCTGATCGTCAACACCCAAAAACTTCAGGACAAATCCCAGTGGCCTACAAGCGTCCAAGAGCTCGCTTCGGAAAAATGGAAAGGCAACTGCGGCTACGCCAATCCTGTTTACGGTACGACTGCAACCCACTTCGCCGTGCTGGCCTCCCACCCTGGAGCCTTCCAAGGGGCCCAGTGGAGCGACTGGATCAACGATGTTCGCAAGAATGCGGTAACGCTAGCTGGGAACAAACAAGTCGCATTGGCAGTCGCAGCTGGCGAGTTAGCTTGGGGGCTGACCGACTCCGACGATGCGATCATCGAGAAGGAAAAAGGAATGCCTGTCGAGATGGTCTTTCCCGACCAGCAGCCCGACCAATTCGGCGCGGTGTTCATCCCCAACACCGTCGCGGTGATCCGGAAATCTCCCCATCCGTTCCTAGCTGCAAAACTTGCCGATTATCTAATCAGCCAGAAGACCGAATCTCGCTTGGCCATGAGCTCTTCGGCCCACTTTCCCATTTGGCCGGGTGCTAGCCAGCAGTCTCGCATCGAATCGCTAGGCATTCGGCGCGCCACGGTCGACTTCGAGCTAGCCGCAGAAACATGGCAATCCTTACAGCAGACAGCCTCCAAATGAATGTTTTGGCCCAGCGTCAATAGCGTAAACGTTGGTTAGGTTTCGCGTAGTGATGAACGAACAAAAATATGCTGGGCATCTTGTGGGTTCTGCCCACTGGGATTCATCGCATTTAAGCCCAAAAAACTCGGGGACTGTCCCTCAAAAAACTCGGGGACTGTCCCTCAAAAAACTCGGGGACTGTCCCTCAAAAAACTCGGGGACTGTCCCTCAAAAAACTCGGGGACTGTCC
>CAILTZ010000474.1 GCA_903837255.1 uncultured Pirellula sp.
CGGATGCTGATTTGCATCAACGATATTTTTTCATCTCTGAGGCACAGATCACTTGTCAGCTTAACCACCCTGGAATTCTACCAATATTTGATCTTGGTTTGGACGATGATGGTCTTCCATTTTTTACGACACAACATTTTGGGCAATATACGTTGGCAGAAAGAATTCGGGCTGCCCAAGTTGACGAGAATGCGTTTCGAAATGTCCTCGAATTACTAATTGAAGTATGCTTTATCCTGTCGTACGCACACCACCGAGGAGTGATTCATAGGGATATCAAGCCGGACAACATCCTAGTTGATAACTTCCACGGAGTGCGAATCATCGACTGGGGAGCGTCGGCAATTCTCGATGACAAAAGGCATGAATTCCCAGAACTACTCGTGCAATTCAATTTCGAGACTGCCCGAAAAGCATTCCACGCAACGGCGACGGTTTCCGGACGACCAGGCTCTCTCGTCTACACGCCGGCTGAAGTGCTCCTCGCTAACCCTGAGCGGCTAACTTGTAAAACGGATGTCTATGCACTTGGAGTAATCCTCTTTAACCTAGCAACTGGGCGACAACCGTATGCTAACTCAGACGGCAATCTACCAGACGAGCAGATTCTCAGATGCCGAATCATTACTGGACCTCCAAAACCCATAGAATCGGTCCTCCGCAAGTCATATCCTCGATTTAGTAATCTCATCAAACCGAAGGTGTCAAGGGACATAGTTGCAATCGCAAAGAAAGCGATGGCATATGATCCGGAATCTCGTTATCACTCGGTGCAAAAGCTTGCGGAGGATATCAAGAGAGCGCTAAACAACGAGTCCATCAAAGCTCGACGGCTATGGATTTATGAATACCCAATAAAATGGGCCCGTCGCAATCCTGTTCTGGCCAGATCGGCGGCTCTTTTGTTAGCGATTACCCTAATTTCAATAGAGTTGATTGAGAAGGGAAGATTGCGGGAAATCGCGGCTCTTCAGGCCTCCGAATTCCATAAAGGAGAGGTCGCTGCGCGAAGGGGAGAATGGTTAACCGCCCTACAGCATTGGCAGAACGCTGATGCGGCTGGCTACCCAGATCATGGGCAGATTGGACTCCTAGAAGCGGAAGCATATACTGTAACGGGCAACTCCACGAAATCCCTGAAAGTCCTACAAGACCTTCTCACGTCCCGAGATTCCACGAACCATGCGGCTGAGATACTGTTCAAACTTGGAGAGCACGAGCTATTTGATGAATCAACAAAGACCCAGGGAGTGCGCGATATACAGAATGCTAATCTGATGGGTCTTCCCCTTCCAGAAGCAAGCTTGGCTCGAGCGCTCCTTGCTGAATCCGCGACAGAGGCCTTGGATAATTGCCAGCAATCACTAAGACTGAATCCATTTCATTACTCTGCCCACCGTGTTAGTCTGGGTCTAGAATACCTGCTCGGCCACCATACCGAATTGGCAGACCACCTGGTCATTCTACGGAGCCTCTATCCCAATGATCCCTCGGCAATTGCAATTGAGGCTTCAGAGTTGGCGAATCTCGGAAAACATCAAGAAGCCGAGGATGTAGCCTCCAAGCTAGTTGGAAAAATCGATTCGCGGCTATTGAGCTCACTCCTTGCTACCCTCAAGATCGTTCCCAACTTCGATAGTCGCTATCGATTTGATGTGATAGTCGGTGACAGAAAGCCCGAAACCGTTGACGTAACACCATTGCTTGTAGGTGGAGCATCGACCAATCGCTTCCGGATGCCACATCTTCCGTGCCTAGAAACTGGAATTGCAGCGATACAGACGGCGACGCAGAGCTTGACCCGTCCAGGGAGGGAGGCACTTCCGCAGCTAATCACGGTTCTCTCGAACTGCCAAGGTCACTATCTCGATGCAATCATTCCCGCCTGGGCTGCCGATTACATCGAGAGATGGCAGAACCCAAACGATGGGAAATCAATCTCGCTACTTCGGGGTCAAATGGCGCTGATGGAGTTGGCGGCAAACTGTCCTACACCTTTACCATCCTTAGGTTTAGCACGTGACTACTTGGCAGCTAGGGCGGAAATGAATGTCATGGCAACCGACCATGATACTTCCCCCGAAATTCGAACTCGCTGCATTCGGCGAATTCACGAAGAAGCCTCCCGTCCACCATCCTCAGTTGCAGAATGTCGCGCATTCTTAACGTTAGCTCTAGGTATAACCGATTATACCGACGCTTACGCCCTCATTTGGCGATGGCGTGTTCTCAGCCCAGATGACCCGCTGCTTCCGGAACTAAGCATTCCGGTCTTCGAGGGAGCAGGCGACTGGGGAGGAGTGGCCGCCGCATCAGATCAGTTATTGTCCATCGACAAAAGCAATCAAAAAGCTCTCGATGCAAAGCAACGCGCGTTCAATCGCCTAGAAACGCTTATTGACTCCCGCCGTCGAACAAAGCAATCAGATTGAGACTCTCTATACGCATCCCCCTACCACCTATTCACATGAATGCTATCGCACAAGAACCTAAGTCCACGAAATCGCATTTGCAGGAAACTGCTTGCCTCTGCCTACTACTGATTCTATCGCTCCCTCCCTTCAGGGCATCTGGCGAGATAGTGATAACAGCTTCTGACATTCCCTCCCATATCGGTACCGTAAGCCTTGCTTATACAACAACAAATGTTGATCTTAGTTCATGGTTGCCAAAGAAAGGGATCAACCAGTTTTGGGACTTCTCAGGAGATAGACGAGCGGATGAAAGTACGCAAGAACTAACGCTTGTTCCCCCAAACGATGGTGGTAATGGGGGCGATTTTCCCAACTCAGATTACGCGGAACGTGTAATCCCGTCTGATGGGTGTACAACCTGGAGCTATTTCTCAATTGATCCTATTTTAGGACGTAATTATTATGGCTTTTACGATCCCTGCACATCGGGCGGTTCCGCATCGGTTCCATTCTCAAGCCCGACAGTTGACCTTCCCACGCCAATAAAATTCGGAAGCCGCTGGAATCGTATTGTTGACTATCATGGCAATGTTAACAACCAGCAATTCTTCAATACCCACGTAATAGTCGATGCAATGGTCGATGGCAGTGGCTCTCTAGTGCTACCTTCAATTGGCAAAGTTCAGGCGTTGCGGGTCTATGAGGTGCGAACATCTCAGGTATCGCTTTTCGGAACGCCTCTCTTCTCAGAACTAACAACGAATCTATATTGGCTGTCTCCGGGCATTGGCAAAGCTGTTGACCTCCAAGTCGTTTCCGCCGTGAATATTGACGGAACACCGGCAGCCGGCATCGATTCTACGACAAGACTAGGTATCCGAACATATTTAGCGGATGGCATACCTTCGCTGCATCCGAGCCTCTATATTGTCCGTTCGGGTCGAAATATCCAGTTAAAATGGACATTGATTCCATCCGCCAGCAACTACGAAATCGAGGCCGCCACAAATCCTGCGCTTGGAGACTGGCGTCTAGTTGACAACGTTTCCACAAATTCATGGAAGACCTCGTTATCAAATGCTGGAAAGGCAATCTTTTTCAAAATTGTAGCTCAGCCCTAAAATCGTGCGATATGCGAATGAAGAGAACCTGCATTGCTTCGAGATGTTACAATCTCGGATTTACGATCGTAGAATTACTCGTAGTTATCGGAATGGTGGGATTACTCGCCGCCCTTGTGCTACCTACCCTCGTCAAGGCCAAGGCAAAGGCAATTGATGCGACATGTAAATCAAACCTTCATCAGGTAGGAATCGCGCTTAATGTTTACACTGATACGGAACAACATTTCCCAATAGGCGAATCGCTTGATGGACGCGGGGCCTGGCAATGGACGATTTGCAACACTAACAACGACAAGATTCTTTATTGCCCGCAAGAAGTCAAATCAACTGATGATTTCAAGAAATATATCCGCCCCTTGGAACGGATTTATCCTCACTATGGCTATAATACAATCGGCACGGTGGAAAGAAATCCTCCTTCCGACAATCTAGGCTTCGCTGGCAAATATGTTTGGTCTGATTCAAATGCCGGACATTTCGAGGGACTCAAATCAAGCAAGGTTGTTAGCCCTTCGTCGACCATCGTCATTGGGGACGGTCTGACTCTCCTCTATCCATTTGGCCTGACTCCCGGCACACTTTCACCAGAAAATGGTTACTATTCGATTTCTCCGGGGATTCTGCCTCGTTACGGGGTACCAGGAGTCGACAAACGCCATGGAGGTGGAGCAAATATGCTTATCGTTGAAGGCTGGGTCAAATGGGCAAGGCAATCTTCCTGGATTGAGGCAACGGCGGAGTCTCGAAGAAGATGGAATATCGACAATCAACCGCATCCTGAAACATGGGGCCTTTAAGCGCATTCTCTTTTCCCTGTTAGGTCACGAGCTCAGAAACACCGGGCAATGGAGGCCAGGACACCATCACATGGAAATTTTGAGTGGTTATTCAGCCTATAACCATTCTTCCGACACCGACGATTTCAACACCTACGAATCATAGTATCTAACCGGACGAATTGACCACAAATCATTCACCACTTAATTTCCGGGGTTATTTCCGAGAGTACCACAATCAACCGCAAACCAGCAATATCGGTATGCCGACATCAGCCATCCATAGCGTTGTGCCTCTGAG
>CAILTZ010000475.1 GCA_903837255.1 uncultured Pirellula sp.
CCCTTGTTCAAGACCTTGGGTCAGTTCCCCTTGGGACTTGCGGTTCATTGCAGCATTGAAGGTTGCGACGCGGAGGGTGGTGGCTTCGGGTCGCGAGGGCGCGGTGCGTGGGACTTGCGGGACGCTGTCCAGATTTGTCCTCTGCAGATTTGTCTTTTGGGGGTTTGTTTGGGCCATGGCCATCGACATTGCAACGAGGAAAGCGCAGGTGGCGATTGTCGGGATCGCAAGGCATTTGGCGTTGTGTTTTATTTGGAAATTCATCGACTGTCACTTTCTTCGTCGGCTACTTTTTTCTCGATGGATCGCACCAGGTCGGCGGCTTCTTGGAGGGCGATGAGGATCCGTTGGAGTTGCGGTTCGGTATCGGAGAAATGATCGTTCATGAACTTATCGGCCGTGGCATCTTTCCATCGCTCGCCGACGGTCGCGACAGCTTCGCGCCAATTGTTCAATGAGTTTTGGACGCGGCCTTTGGAGCCGACCAGATCGTTTCGGGAGCGTGTGCTCATGGTTCGTTGCCAATCGACTTGTTCTGGGCACCTAGTTACCGGTCACCGAGTGTTGGGTTAGGGCTTGGTTGCTTTGGTCAAGAGGTTGAGTCCATCGAGGTTTTCTTTGAGTCGGGTCTTAGCGTCTAGATCGGTGTGGTTGAGGATTCCGACGGGTCCATCGAAATTCAATTGACCGATGAGTTTCAGGACTTCGTTGTCTCGGTTTCCTTGTCCGATCGGCAGGATCTTTTTGCCGAGGCGATCACCGTCGGTTTGCATACCGTTGAGATTGATTGCCAGCAGATAGGGTCGGATCTTTTGGAGGATCGATTCGAGCCGATCGAGTTGGTGATGGGCATGGTGGAGGTTGTAGACGATTCCGACGTTTGGGAGTCCGATGGCTTGGATGAGTCGGATTTGGTTTTCCGGTTCGCCGTACCAACCGCCGTGGTTGTACAGAGCGACCTTGCAATCGGCGTCTTGGGCGGCCAGAGCGATTTCTCGGATCCTGCGAACCTCCGATTCGATGAAGGCTTTGGTTTGTTCTTCGTTCATCGACAGATCCCCGCCGCCGGTGACCCAAAGCTGCGGATGGATTTGGTGTTTTTTGATCAGGCTCAGGATCAATTTTGCTTCGTCGTTTAGGACGGTGGGGAACCACCAGGCGGTAAACTCGATCCCGTGTTTCTTCATGGTAGTGATTTCCTCTTCAAAGGAAGCCACATGTTCGGCGCGGTAGTCGTAGGCTAAGCGTTTGATCCCGAGTTGATCGAGCATTTGAGCTCGTTGTTCTGGGCCTCTTTTCTCGGAATCAAACGGGACGATGCACCAAGCCACCAGGTTTTTCTGGTTAAACATCTCGGGACGAAAGGTCTCTTTGGGAGCTGTTTCCTGAGCTAGGGAGCTACAAACGAGCACCAGGGGGGAGAGCAGACAAGCCCATATCGATAGGCATAGCGGGAACCAGAGGCTCTTCATGGGTTGGTCATTCCGGGTTAGTAATTCGTGGGGAAAACCGAGGAAAAGTTGAAAACGAGGGCATTGTACGCCAAAGCCGCCCGGGACGCACGGGAAACTTGGGGACTAAAAACTTGGAGTCTGAGATTTTCCTTAGGGAATTTATCTGCAGTTGTGTTTCCAGGGGTTCGTGAATACATTTTCTACTTCGTTTCTCTCGTCTTTTCCCCCGATTTAACCCCCTCCTTACTATGGCATCAGCTACCCCCATCACGGTCGCATACGGCGACGGTATCGGTCCAGAAATCATGGAAGCCACTCTTCATATTATCGAAGAGGCAGGCGCCCGGCTCGAAAAACACGTCATCGAGATCGGTGAGAAACAGTACCTCAAGGGGAACTTGGCAGGCATCGAGCCAAATGCTTTCGAGAGTCTCCGATCGACGCGGGTGTTCCTCAAGGCACCGATCACCACGCCTCAAGGGGGAGGCTTTAAGTCCCTGAACGTTACGACCCGCAAGGCGTTTGGTCTATACGCCAACATACGTCCTTGCCTGAGCTACGATCCATTCATCAGGACCAAGCATCCGAAGATGGATGTGGTTATCGTCCGGGAGAACGAAGAAGACCTTTATGCAGGGATCGAGCACCGCCACACCCTAGACGTCATGCAGTGCTTGAAGCTCATCTCTCGACCGGGAACTGAAAAGATCGTTCGCTACGCGTTCGAGTACGCGAGAGCTTACAATCGCAAGAAGGTGACCTGCTTTACCAAAGACAACATTATGAAGCTCACCGACGGTCTGTTTCATAAGATCTTCGATGAGATCGCCGCTGAGTACAAAGACATCGAAAATGAGCACTGGATCGTCGACATCGGAGCGGCCAAGCTAGCCGACACACCAGAAGCATTCGACGTCATCGTCATGCCGAACCTCTACGGTGACATCCTTTCGGACGTTGCTGCACAGATCGCAGGTTCGGTCGGCTTGGCAGGCAGCGCGAACATCGGCGATGGCTGTGCGATGTTCGAAGCCATCCACGGATCGGCCCCGCGCCGCGCTGGTCAAAACCTTGCCAACCCATCGGGCCTGTTCCTAGGCGCGATCCAAATGCTCGTGCACATCGGCCAAGCCGACGTCGCAGAGCGAGCCCATAACGCGTGGCTCAAGACGATCGAGGACGGTGTGCACACCTACGATATTTTCAAAGAAGGTATTTCAAAGGAAAAGGTTGGCACCAAGGAGTTTGCCAAAGCGGTCGTCGCAAGGCTCGGCAAGAAGCCCGAAACGCTCAGGGCGGTCGATTACAGCAAGGCACCCAAGCGACCACTGACCACACGGCCACCCTATGTTCGTTCCAGCGAAAAGAGGGAACTCGTTGGGGCCGACGTCTTTCTCGCTTGGACCGATAAAATCGATGCCCTGGCCGCCAAACTCCAACCGCTAGTAGCCGACGGGTTGGTCCTTGAAATGATCTCCAACCGTGGGATGAAAGTATGGCCAGGCGGATTCGACGAGACCTTCACGGTCGACATCAGCCGCTGCCGATTCGCTCTTCCTGAAGGCTCTGGCAAGGCCACAACCAACGATGCGATCCTGGCCTTGCTGGGCCGAATTCACAAAGCAGGCTTGGAATTTGTCAAGTTTGAAGGGCTCTTTAACTTCGATGGCAAGCCAGGCTTCTCCCGAGGCCAAGGCCAGTAGCGACTCGGTAGCAACTCGGGGCCATGCTCCCACTTCGCGTTCTCGAGGATCTCAAAGAACTCGGCTTGGATGTTCAAAGCGATGCTTTGACGCCCCAAGCCGGGCTCTCGGGGGCAGAGGTCTATCGCATCGGTGGCTATTGCGTCAAATCGCATTCTTTGGCAAGCCTTTCGAGGCTTGTGATGCTTCATCTCGCTCAAGAGCGCTGGTCAGAATCTCTCGATTGGGTACCCCGTTTGTTGGCCTGGCCTAGCTCGCTTGGTAGCTCTTGCCCGACGGTGCTAGTTGTCAAGCAGTCGGCTAGAGACTCCAAGGATGGCCGATTTCTTCACTCCTGTTGGGAATGCATGGAGTGGATGTCAGGCGAATCGATCGCTTCGATCGCCGAAGTGACCTGCGAGCAGATACGATCCGTAGCTTGTTCGCTCGGACGATTGCATCGTGTCGCTCGTCGATGGAGTGCACATGCGCAGGCGGAGAACAACTTTGATGAGCGGATGGCCGACAGAAATCGGTTATTGCGGCAACTCGTGCAATCGGGATTCCAACTGCAGCGACGACGGCTCAAGACTTTGGAGGTGCGCACTGAGCTGAGTCGATTCGTCTCTATGGCCGAGGAGGCTCTTGGCTGTGCAGAGAGCATTGCCAAGGCTAGCCTCGAGGCGATGCACGGGCTTGCACACCGAGAGGGTCCTAGGCATTGGGTGCATGGAGATGCATGGAGGGGCAATTGGCTTTTCCGAGGAGCATGCGTCAGCGGCTTGATCGACTTCAGCCAAGCCGCGGTTCGATGGCCGGGATTTGATTTCGCCAGAGCCATCGGATCGATGGCTCTGAGCGATGATACGGGTCGCTGGCATGATGCTTGGGAGCATTACTGCCAGGCTCTAGGAGATCCTGGATATTTGCTCGATGAGGCGATTTTGATGCACCGAGTCTCGATGGTACTGACGCTTTGCTGGTATCTCGAACATCCACCATGGCACGAGGGAGCCAACGATCCATCGCTGGATCGATTGCAGGAAGTTTGCAGACAATTGACCTCTGCGGGGCGCATCGCTTCTGGGGTTTGGACCCTAGGATCGGCTGATTCCCTAGATTCTTAGGGTGCCAACGAAAAATTAGTCCTCGCTTTGCGTGCTTTTCCCAGTCGATCCCATTATATTCACCCCCAAACTCGAAACCGAGTTTACGTGGAACCTTGTCGTTTTGACCGTCGGATTCATTGAGGGCTTTGAGATATGAACTCTGTTGCACCGTTGACCAAGCGAGCGAG
>CAILTZ010000476.1 GCA_903837255.1 uncultured Pirellula sp.
AACCCGGGGTGGGCGGCGTCGGACACCAGACCCCAGCCGGCCTGGCGGCTGAGCCGGTCCAGTTCCAGGGCGAACATCAGGGTCGCGATCTTGGACTGCCCGTAGGACAGGTTCGCCGAGTACTTGCGCTCGAAGTTGGGATCGTCGAAGTTGATTCGGTGGTAGAAGATTTAAAATGCTTCTTTAGGTATTCGAGCCTGAGTTTGGCGTCGCCTTGGGTTTCGTCGGTCCATTTGGTTGATTTTTCATCCAGGTCCAACCAATGTTTTTTGCAGGTTTCCTGCATGAATTTGGGGAGGTCGAACGGTGGCAATGGGGGGTGTCCTGCTGCGTACATAGCGTGGGTAATCACTTTGGATTCTTCGGGGTTACCTAGATGGCAGCTCAGGCAGACTTGGGCTGCCACAGCGCTGTTTTCGAGGTCTCGGAAGCCTCGTTCTTGTTTCTGCAGAGAGGTTAGTTCAAGCCAACGGGGGGAGAGGTGTTCCAACAGGTACTGTTGGCCACGGCCATGGCATGCTTCGCACCCGATGGAGTCTTTGGCGACGGTCTTGCGATCGATTTGAAACTCATTGAAAGGTCGACCGGTTTTCAGTAGGCTGTTGTCCGGAGCTTGGATACCTGCGTGGCAGGTCAAGCATTGAGTCTGGAAAGCCACTGATTTTTCTTCAATACCTAAATGCTTGATGATTTCTTGAAACGCAGGGGTTAGAGAGTCTCCTTGCCATACTTTGCTTACGGCTCGAGCATGGATGTCGCTTTGACGTTGCTCGGGTGCGATGTGGCTTTCTTGACCGAGGTAGATGCTGGCTTGTTGCAGTCCGATGTTGGATGAATTGGCCAGGGGCTGAGCGTTGGAATGGCAGGTCACACACGCTTGATCGAGTGTTGAATCGAACACTCCATTTGGGCTCAGATCGCTGCCTGTGGTTTGAAAGCAGAGAGCTTGGTCCAGATTGCCAATAAGCATAAGTCCAGCGTAGATCGCAGTGCTGAGCGAAAGGATCAGCGATCGATTGCGAGGGTGAAGCTTGCCAATGTTGATTGGGGTCATGGGTTTTGAGCCATGGGCAATATTAGGGACCGAGGGATTCGAGAATGAGGATTAAGTCTGACGTCCACGATGGAGATTGTAGTTCAGCAGTTGCATCGTGGGGGATTTCGTGTGTTATTTTCGGGGTTGGGAAGACGGGAGACTGAGTTGATTCTGGGAAAACGAGTCTTGATCTCATACGTTCCAACGCGGGAGAGAGCGTGGGAGCAGGACAAGAGGCGAGGGTAGCGAGGTAAGCCAGCGCGGCGTTTTCCCAATAGGGTGTGGATTGGGCCGACTCCCATTTTTGGGCAGCTATCCCACGTAGTTTTTTGGTGGTCCAATCGGGTGAGAGATTGAGGGGTGCGGGGCTTGCACGCTTCGATACCAAGCCGATTAGTTCCTCGCGTTTTGCCTGGATCTGTCTTTGGAGAGCATCCAGGTTTTTTCCTGAAGGATCCGATGCCCAGGGGGTTGATCCCGAGGAGGCTTGGTCGATTGATTCGAGGATGTTATTCGTGATTTGGATATCGGAGCCCAGGACTTGGTCGGCTGTCAGGAGGCCTTCGAGATTCCACATCCGCACGGGGGCTTTTCCGAGGGT
>CAILTZ010000477.1 GCA_903837255.1 uncultured Pirellula sp.
CCGAGAAGCGAATTCTCTTGTCCTGCAAACTCTCGATGATCAAGGGTGACATCGACGGCAAGCCGATCAGTCTAGCCCAGCGATTAGGGCTAGCCAAGCAAGCGGGGTTCGATGGAGTGGACTTTGACGAAGCCGGCCGTTTCACGGTCGAGGAGGCCCGCGCAGCGGTCCAGGAATCAGGGGTCTTTTGCCACAACGCGATCAACCATGCACACTGGGATAAACGACTCACGAATGCCGATCCGGAGGTCCGCAAGGCGGGTGTCGCCAATATCACTCATTGCCTTCGAGTGGCTCACGCGATCGGTGGTAGCGGAGTGCTGATCGTCGTCGGTCGGGGAGACGATGGCACCGAGTCAGAGGTCAACGAGCGTGCAAAGCAGGAGATCAAGAAGCTCCTGCCGCTGGCGGCCTCGCTCGGACAACCGATCTTGATCGAGAACGTCTGGAACAAGCTCCACTACGATCACGATGCACCGCCGGAGCAAAAGCCCACCAAGTTCATCGACTTTGTCGACAGCTTCAAGAGCCCGTGGGTAGGCATGTATTACGACATCGGCAATCACTGGAAGTACGGTCAGCCTCGCGAGTGGCTAAACGCATTTGGGCACCGAGCCGTCAAGCTCGATGTCAAAGGCTTCAGCAGGGCCAAGAGCAAGTTCGTCGACATCACCTCGCCCGAAGACGATCTGCCATGGGATCAAGTCCGTTTGGGGATCGAGGACATCGGCTGGAGTGGCTGGACGACTGCCGAGGTCGGAGGTGGGGGAGTCGAGCGATTGACGACCGTCCGAGAGCAAATGCAAAAGGCCTTTGGCGTTTGATTCGCCATCGAAGATGATCATCGAAGGCAATCATCGAAGGCTACTTCGACGTTTTCGGGTTTGAGCCAAAGGTCCACATAGCAAGCCCTAGAAGGATTGACGGGACGAGCAGCAGCCAAACCCCTAGACCCATGCGTTGGGAGGGGATCTGAGTGAAAGGTAGCTTGCCCAGCAGTTCGCTCGTCGGCGATGGAGGTTGTGGCAATTGCGGAGCGTTATCGGCTCCGGAAACTTGGGCCGCCACGAGCAATCCAGCGGAGGTTTGCGGGTCGGTATTCTGAGCAGGTGCCGATTGCAGGCTCGCTTGATCCAAGATAGGGAATTTGACGACCCCCATGGCTGGGAGCAAGAGTGCCATGCTACTGGCGGCGCACATGAGGATCAAGCCGATGAATTTCATGGTCACTTGTTTCCAGGGGTGTCGTCTGCGGGGCTAGCAATACTTGGCGTTGCGATAGGCCGCATTTGCAGCGGGCCGGCTTGACGTTTGAGTTTATCGGGATTGAGCGGTCGATGCCAGGGCGATTTGGCCTGCGTAAATCCAGCTTGTTTATGTAGAATGGTTCGACCATGAAATCAGAACCCAACCACTACATCAACCGGGAGCTCAGTTGGTTGGAATTCAACCGACGGGTTCTCAACCAAGCCCAATATGCCAAAGTACCGGTGCTCGAGCGGCTCAAGTTCTTAGCCATCACGGCAAGCAACATGGATGAATTTTTCATGGTGCGGGTCGGAGGATTGCAGTTGCAGCAAGCCCAGGGGATCGACATGCCGGATCCCAGCGGAGCGACGGTCACCGAGCAGCTCGATGCGATTTATGATCGCGTCAACAAGATCATCTCGGACCAGTACGAATGTTTTCTCACTTCGATCGAGCCGATACTGAGCAAGGAGGGGATTACCCGAGTCATTGCCGCCGATGCGAATCCATTGTGCCGGGACGCATTGCAGAAGTACTTTGAAACCGAAATCTATCCGGTGATCTCACCGATGGATTTGGATCCCGACGCACCTTTTCCATTGTTATCGAATTTGGGTTTTTATCTTTGTGTGAGGATGGCAAGTGGCGAGCAGGACTCACCCCATCGCTTTGCGTTCATCCCTATCGGCAAAATTCTGCCGCGGATGATCAAGCTTCCGGGTGAACGCGGGACGTATACCTACTCTCTGATCGAGGATGTGATCAGTTACTTTGTCGAGCAGTATTATCCTGGCAAGCGGGTTGAGGAATGCACGTCCTTTCGCGTCACGCGCAATGCGGATGTTTCGGTCCGAGAGGACAGTGCATCGGATTTGATTCTCGGCATGGAAGAGGTTTTGAGCTCGAGGCGTTCGGCGGATTTTGTGCGATTGGAGATCGATGCCAAGGTCTCCGAATCCACGATGAGTTATCTGGTGGACATGCTGCGGTTAGAGCAGCGCGATGTGTTCAAGTTCCCTGGGCCATTGGACCTTTCAGCACTGATGAGCATCACCGAGCTCGAGGGCTTCCCGAACTTGCGCGATACCGTCTGGCCTGCCCAGGGATCGCCTCAGATCGATTCGACCAAATCGATGTTCGAGAACATCGCTGCCGGGGATCTGCTTTTGTGCCATCCGTATGAGAGTTTTGAGCCCGTCGTGCGGCTCATTGAAGAGGCGGCCAACGACCCAGACGTCTTGGCGATCAAGCAGACGCTCTATCGCACCAGCCGCAAGAGCCCCATCGTGGCATCGCTCAAGCGAGCTGCCGAGTTAGGCAAGTACGTCACGGTGGTCGTCGAGCTCAAGGCACGTTTTGACGAAGCTCGCAATATGGTTTGGGCCCGGGAGCTCGAGCGATCCGGAGTGCAAGTCATCTATGGGGTTCGAGGTCTAAAGACCCACGCCAAGATTTGCATCGTCGTGCGTCGAGAGGTCGACGGAATCGTCCGATACGTTCACTTTGGAACCGGCAATTACAATGAGACCACGGCCAGGATGTACAGCGACATCAGTTACCTGACTTGCAACGAATCCCTGGGCAAGGATGCGTCGGCATTCTTCAACGCGATCACCGGATATAGCCAGCCACAGCCCTATGAAAAACTAGAATCCGCCCCGCTGGGGCTTCGCAAGAAGCTCGTCTCGCTGATCGAAGAGGAGACCCAGCGCCGACTCCAGGGTCAAAAAGCGTTTATTTATGCCAAGCTCAATTCGCTGGTCGATCCCGAGATCATCCAAGCCTTGTACCGGGCCAGCCAAGCGGGTGTTACGGTACGGTTGAATATTCGCGGGATCTGTTGTCTGAAGCCAGCCGTTCGAGGCTTGAGCGAAAACATTACCGTCGTGAGCATCGTCGATCGATCCCTCGAGCATGCACGCATCCTGCATTTTAGCCATGGTGGCCAAGACGCCGTCTTTATTTCCAGCGCCGATTGGATGCCCAGGTCCCTGGATCGACGCATCGAGCTCCTCACGCCCATCGAGGACACGGCCAGCAAGCGTAAGCTCATCGAGATCCTGGCCACCTACTTTCAGGACAATCAAAACGCGTGGAAACTCATGCCCGATGGTAGCTACGACCGGCTGGAACCTGGTCCTGGGCACAGTCGCCTTAGGGCCCAAAAGCTCTTGTATCAATCGGCGGTCGACAGCGTCAAAGCAGCCGAGTTGGCCACTCGAAGCAAATTCGAACCCCACCTGCCGCAACAGCCTTAGGCTAGGCGTGTGTACTGGCAATCACTCGCGGCTTGCGCCAAGCGGCTCACGGCTTCATAAGCCACAACTGCTCAGGAGCTTTTCTGCACCCCAGCGGACCACATCCTGGGTCGCTAGACCGGTCTCGGCCTGGATTCTTTCAAGTTCATATCGAGCTTCGGCGTCGCTGAGTCCATGCGTGTTGATCGCGATGCAGCTAACTGGGACCGGAGCCAACGCTCCGCCTGCGCAAGCGATGCTCTCGTACATGGCAACGACATCCTTAAGCGGTGGAATCTTGACCCATTTGAAATCGCGTAAGTGATGCATTTGGGCTCGATGGACCAGTACCAAGTGGGTCGGTTGCGAACCTCGAATCAACGGCAGCGTGGCGGTCGATGCAGGGTTCAGAAGCGATCCTTGTCCCTCGATAAATACCACCTCGCGATCTTGTGCGCACGCGATGAGCTCCTGCTGCACGGCCCCTGAGGCAAAGTCCACGCGGATCGCATCGAGCGGAATTCCATCCCCTTCGAGCATCACTCCGGTTTGGCCTGTTGCCATGAACTTGGATCGCACTCCCCGAGCCACCGCAGCGCGATGGAAGGCGATCGCTGCGGACATCTTGCCAATCGACATATCGGTCCCTACGAATAGGACTCGTTTGCAAGCAAGCAGCCTGGCAAGCCCCATCCCGGATACCAAGCCTGCGGGCTCTTTGCGGATGTCCCATATCCACTTGCCCTGCTGCACATGCGGGGCCAATCGCGGATCGTTGGCAAGCGATGTGTGCAAGCCGTTGAGGATGTTTAACCCCCCTTGCAGCGATGCTTGCATGTCCGGGATCCAGTCCTCGGGCAGCTTGCCCCCCAGGGCTGCTAGTCCCAGGGCCAGGGTTTGCGGGCCATAGGCCAGGGCTTGCTCGGCCGTAGCGACGATCGGGATTGGGCGATCCATCGGTATGCCGGTTAGCTCAGCCAAGTTTCCGCCAGCCGTCTGACGATCGATCACCACCACGCATCGCTCGGGAGCAAACCGCAGCAGAGCCAAGCCGGTCTTGCCATGGATTCCGGTGATCCCACCGTGCAAAAGAATAGCCAGTCGATCGTTGGCTTCGTAGAGCGGGTGTCTAGGCATGGGTTACTCCAAGTCCCGGGATATCGCGGTTGATAAGGAATCCATCGTCGAATCGGCATCCGACGAACGGATCGTTTTTTAAGTTCAAATGGCTATCCAAATCGATGTAGTCAACGAGGCTAGCAAGTTGGTTTGCGGCAGTGTTGCCTAGGCTGGTTTGGGAGTAGCATCCTAACATCAGCTTCAGGCCGTGAGCACGGGCCGTGTGAATCATCCTCAGGGCTTCGGTAAGCCCCCCGCATTTGAGAATCTTGATATTGATCCCGCTGCAGCGATCGACCAAAGCCGGGATGTCCTTGGAGGTCCTGCAGCTCTCGTCGGCTATGATCGGCAGGCTCGACTCGCGATGGACTTGTGCCAACGCCTCCAGATCGCCCGGATGCGTTGGCTGTTCGATATGGTCGACCCGGCGCTGGGCAAGCCACTTGGACATCTCGATCGCATCGGCGACGCTCCAGCCGCCGTTGGCATCCACGCTTCGATGGATCGTCTCTGGGAGGAGCTTATCGAGGGCCTCGAACATCGCTCGGTCAGCCTGGATCCCTGCCGGCGAACCCATCTTGACCTTCACGGCCCGTATCAGGCCGAGTTCAAGCCATTGCACCCAGCGCTGCTGGGCTGCTTCGGGGGATTGGATCCCGATGGTCACCGAGGTGGGTACTGATGCTCTTTGCGATATGCCAAGAAGCTTCCAGACAGGTTGCTTGCAAGCCTTTCCGCACCAGTCCCAGATAGCCATGTCAATTCCAGCGATTGCCGACGAAGCGATCTGCTGGTCGACCAATGCGTTATGGATCTGTTCGCGCTGCCAAGGATCGAAGGTTTGGAGAATCCCGACGGCACGCTGGAGTTCTTGTTCGAGAAAATCGCAGGACTGAGCCGATTGGGGGATCGAGAACTCCGCCGCCTCTCCCATGCCTTCGAGGCCATCTTTTAAGATGCGAATTTCCAAGTTCCGCGAACTTGATTGTGTTCCCCGGCTGATCGCCAGCGCAACGCGTTTGTGGACTTCAAAGACCCGGCAGGATAGTTTCATTTTTGCGACTCCCATTCCATACGAAAATGCGGACCGATTCTGGGTATGTCGAAAACATCTCCGACGACGTGCCAACCGTTGGCGGCATAAAAAGGGACGGCCTTTTCCCTGGCCTTGCACCAAAGCCTCCAATGATTCACTTTGGCCAAATCAGCGACGTAGTCAAGCATCATGCTACCGATCCCTTTGCCTTGGAGTTCGGCCAACACCGCCATACCCCGAAGCTGAACGGTTGGGGTTGATTGGGAGAGATCGGGAGGCATGAGGGTCAAGCAACCGATGGGTTGTTCGTTTTGGTAAGCCACGATGTGGAGGGTATCTGGATCATCATCTCCGGCAAAGAGTGATTCCTCGTAGGGCATCCCTAGCGGTGCGCGCAGCACGGCGTATCGCACTTGCCGCACCTTTGAAATTTCATCTAAACCGCGCCACTGGCGGA
>CAILTZ010000478.1 GCA_903837255.1 uncultured Pirellula sp.
AAGGCAAACCACCTCAGAGCCACCGAGCGGTGCGATACGGCTGGCGGTCCATTGGCTGGTAGCCTCTGCGACGATCCAACCGGCTCGGCGGAACGTGGCAGCGGGGTGTCTGGCGTCCGAGGGGCCGGCCAACCCGCATGCGATGCGGCGCCAGGGGCTTGCGATTCGCTCGGTGCATCCGGTGGAGCCGCACAGGATGAGTGCGTGCTGTTCCCGGCCCTTGCGGCCACTCGCAAAGAGTGGGAGCAAAGCGGCTTTGCGCTCCAGAACAACCTGACTCAGTTCTATTTCGGAAACACCTCGGGCGGAGCCCAGCGGGATTTCCGCTACGCAGGCCACGGCGATTATTTGGCGAACTTTGACTTCGGGAAACTCATTGGCAAGCAGGGTGCCTTTCTGAAACTCAGGGCTGAGCATCGTTTCGGTGAGACGATCAATGATGCCGCCGGTGTAGTCCTGCCTCCGACGATCGCAGGGGATCTACCGGTGCTCGATAGTACGAACATCTACTTGACGAACTGTCTGTTTACCCAAGCTCTCTCTGAGAGTTTTGAGCTATACGCCGGCAAGCTCGATACGCTCGATGGAGACATGAACTCCTTTGCTCACGGTCGTGGTATCCGGCAGTTCTCCAACGGGGCTTTCGTCGCAAACCCGATCGCTCTGCGCACGATTCCATATTCGACCCTCGGCACCGGGATGGCTTTCTTGATGGAAGGCGAACCTTGGTTGATCTTCAACGTTTTGAATGCGACCGATACGACACGAACCGTCGGCTTGGATCAGCTCTTCAACGACGGAGTTGCCCTAGCGAGCGAAATGCGTATCCCCACAAACTTTTTTGGTAAGCCAGGTCATCAACTCATCGCCGGGACTTGGAACAGTCGCGAATTCACCTCGCTGGATCAAGATCCTCGGATCTTGTTTCCAAGTGTTCCGATCGCCAAGCAAACTGGGTCATGGTCTTTGTATTGGAACTGCGACCAGTATTTGGTCACCGACTCGTCGAATCCCAAGCGAGGGTGGGGGTACTTTGGTCGGGCCGGTATCGCCGATCAGGGGACCAACCCTTTGGGGTACTTCCTCAGTGGGGGGATCGGTGGATCGAGTCCCTTTGAGACTCGCCAGCGGGATTCCTTTGGTGTGGGCTATTACTACGCAGCCACAAGCAACCAAGTTGCACCCTTTATCAATGCGATTTTTGGGAACTTTGCCGACGGCCAAGGGGTCGAGATGTTCTACAACATCGCAACTCGCAAGCGTTTGACGATCACCCCGGACTTGCAGGTGCTGGTCCCATCGCGTGAGAAGTTTGATACGGCATTGCTTGTCGGTTTGCGAGCCAACTACAACTTCTAGTTGCCCTGCTGGTTCGATCCTCGAAAGCTTGTTACAAGCCAGCGGAGTGCCAAGAGTGTTCGTTCTGAGAATTCCTGTAGTTTGCTGGCTAGTGCTCCTAGCGTGCTTGGCAAATTGCCAAGCACAGCAACCTGTGGGCTCAGAGCTATCCGATCCATTGGCTCGACAATTCGATCCAATGCCCACCGGCACTCCGAGCTTTGACTACTCAGAGATGTCTAGTTTTGGGAATCTCAACGCGATCGACTCTCCTAGATCGTTCGTGGGGGGAGCCTTCAGTGAAACCGATGCGCTGAGCATGGGTTTGAATTTCAATGAGTTTCCGAAAGACTATCGCAACGGATTGCTGATCACCAAGGACCGATGGGCGATGAAGCTCGGAGGGTATGTCAAAGCCGATTTGATTCACGACTTTGACCCGATCGATTCGACAGATTTTTTCGATCCAGTGACTATTCCAGTCAACGCCTTGGATCGTACCAACACGCGATTTCATGCTCGGCAAACCCGCTTGAATATGGACGCTCGCTGGATTACCGAAGCTGGCACTCCTCTGCGGTTGATGGTCGAAGGAGATTTTTATGGCAGCGGAAATACCTTCCGCCTTCGCCATGCTTACGGTGAATACGACCGATGGATCGTCGGCCAA